>NZ_JBSQBC010000002.1:0-77714 GCF_053851675.1 Mycoplasma sp. 1781 | reverse complement strand
ATGCAAAAAAGAAGTTAACTTAGCACATGGCAATCAACGAGGCGATAGAAAAAAGATTTACAGTAATGATTTAATTATCAATTATTAAAAAAATATGAAAGCAAAAAATAATTGCTAGAACAAAAAATAGTTCTTGCAATTCATATATGTCTTAGTGTTTGTTTTATGAAAGAAAAGCTAATGTAAAAATATCATATAGCCAATTAACAAGAAGACTTACACAAAGCGGTTTTCTAAGTGCTTTTGCTCATAAAAATACAATAAAAAAACAAAGAACTTTTGTAAAAAATATATACCTTATAAGCCAAATATTTTGCCTAAAGAAGAGATTGCAAAACCAACCATAATCTCAAAAAGAAAATTAGTAAATATTGGCGAATGTGTTGAACTTGATGGATCTATTCATTTTTTTGTTGATCAAACCTTATGAACAATTGTTGCATGTATCAATGTTTCAGCTTCAAAAGTTTTATCATTTTATTTTGATAAAAAAAGCGTAAATCAACAAAGATTGATTAGTTAAGTCTAACCTTGCTTAAAAATAGTATAGTACTAAAATCATACGCAACTAATGAAGTAGTAAATCAAAGTCTAACCTTGCTTAAAAATAGTATAGTACTAAAATATGATTGAAATTCAATGTATCCGTCAGTCAGTCTAACCTTGCTTAAAAATAGTATAGTACTAAAATCTATATACTTATCTATATTTATTTGTAAAAGTCTAACCTTGCTTAAAAATAGTATAGTACTAAAATATCTTGTTTTAAAAATTATTCTATTTTTTAGTCTAACCTTGCTTAAAAATAGTATAGTACTAAAATTTGCTTTTTTAGTGTCTTCACTTAAATATTGTCTAACCTTGCTTAAAAATAGTATAGTACTAAAATTAATAAATAGTTCTGAATTTAATTCATTTTGTCTAACCTTGCTTAAAAATAGTATAGTACTAAAATGGACTATTTATTACTTATTTTTTATATAATGTCTAACCTTGCTTAAAAATAGTATAGTACTAAAATTTAACATTATTGATGGATACATTGAGTTTCAGTCTAACCTTGCTTAAAAATAGTATAGTACTAAAATCTATTAAATCATTTACTTTCTCATTAAATTGTCTAACCTTGCTTAAAAATAGTATAGTACTAAAATTACTATGTTCGTCATATATTTCTTGTAATGGTCTAACCTTGCTTAAAAATAGTATAGTACTAAAATTTCGTTGAGAAATATCAAAAAATAATTCTAGTCTAACCTTGCTTAAAAATAGTATAGTACTAAAATATTCTTTTGTGTTTCCACCAATTTTAATTGGTCTAACCTTGCTTAAAAATAGTATAGTACTAAAATATCATTTTTGTATAAAAACGTTTAAATTCACATTAATTAGCATGAAAAATGAGCCACCAATATTTTGAACTTGTTTAAGTATACATTTTGCATAATTTCTAATAAAAAAACTCTACCATGAATAGAATAATTTATAAAAATTTATGTCTCTTCTTATTTTTTCTAAATCTTCATTAATTGATCACATTAAATCTATTTCTCTTTGCGAAATAAGGCCAGTTTTAATAAAATATTCTAAAATTTCTGTTTTTTTAGATAGCATCTGATTGCGCTAATATCTAGCTTTTTGGTGTTTTACATTTTTTAAGCCGCCGATATTTCAAGAGGAAGCTTTTTACTATATGTTATATTCTCATACATTTGAATGTCATTTTCATTTAATTCAAGAGCTTTATATCTTTTATTGTCTATATAAAAATAGTATTGTCGATCTGCACCAATCAAAAAAGTTGCATCATTTTTTGGTGTAACTTTTTTGATTTTTTCATTTTTGTTGCGATTTAACATATCTCTTATTTTTCAAATCGTTCCTTTATATATACTCATACAGTTCCAAATTATATATAAAAAACTAGCTGTTGCTAGTTTTTGCGCACTTTTTCTTTTTCCTTCGTTTTGCCAGCCGACCGCGGGAGTTGCGCCTCTCTGCTCACAATATATCAATATTATATATCTTTTTTATACATATATTAAAAATTTTTAGCGAATTGTTTTTAATTTATGAGAATTTTATATATTTTTTGCCTCATTTAAAACATTATTATTTTATGAATAACTATATATTAGAAATGCTAAAAGAAAAAATAGAAAAAGAAGACGAAGCGTTTATAAATTCTGATGAACGTAAGCAAAAAGGGGTATTAATACATTCATATATAACTAGAAAAATTAAACTAGAATTCGGGATTTTATGCATAAAAATTACCAAATATAAATACTATGATGATAATAAAGTTTTATTACATACTTATATATTTAATAAGAACGTATTTTTGAATGATAATTTCAAAAGAAGAGTTGATATTTCTTTATTGGAAAAAGGCAAAAAATGGTATTTAGATGGAGCGAATTTACGTGTTATTTCTATGAGATACAATATCTCAAAAACCTTGATTTGTCGTTATGTGAAGGCAGCAATTTAATATTAGTAAAAGAATTGAACAAAATAGATTAATTAAGAGTTTGGATAATTCTTCTAATAATACAATCTATATTAGTGTAGATGATACATATTTTAATACTAAACAAAATAAAAATAAAGTAAGTAAATTTAGAACAAGAATCATATTTTTTTTATGCTTGATAAAAACAAAAATATAATAAATAAGAATCATTTTTTTATCTTTTCAAGAACCCAAAAACAGATAAATCTTGCATATTTAATTGAGCAAATAAATATAGTTATTAAAAAATATTATGATAAAAATTGCAGGCTAATTGTGCTTGGTGATGGGGCAAAATGAATTTCAAATTTAGCAAAGAAAATAAAGGCTAAATACATATTATGTAGATTTCATCTATTTCAAAAAATTAATACAATTTTTAATAATTCTGCTGAATTAAAGTATGGTTTAGAACAATTAAAGTCTAAAGAAAATCTAGATTTAAAACTTATTTTTAATAATTTTATGCACAATAAAAGCATGATGAACTAATTAATTTTATTTATAGCAATAAGAAGATAATCAAAAAATATTTAGGTTTAAATCATTCCAACTTGTTATTTTCTTTGTGCAAATATATAAATAATAATTTTTATGAGCTAATAGAAATTAATGATAAAAATATTGACTTTATTAATAACAACGCAGAAGCTTTCATATCGCATTTAATAAAAAAGCCAATTAACCAATTAAAAATGTATGAACAATATATAGTTTTGACGTGTGTTTATTAAAAATTTTGAATAATTTAAATAACTTTAAAATTGGTTGGTTATGGCAGTGTAGTAAATTTTGTGTAAATTTATCTGCAGTACCTTTAAAATATTTTAAATTATTCTATTTTTTGTTTTTATTGATTTCGAGCAAAAAGAAGAAATTGTAGTTATTAGCCTTTTTTCTCCTAATTTTTCTCCATTTTTTATTACATTTCTTTTTGAAATGTATTTAACCTCAATAGTTTGAGAACTATAAACTGCGCCGCATAAATAATAGACTTGATTATCGATTGCGTTCTTAAACAACGTATTTTTATATCAGACATCAATTATTTTATTTTCCTCTGGAATGTCTAATGTTTTTTTAATTCTATTTAATTCTTTTTGATTGTAAATTTCTTCTAAAGAAAAATCAGATTTTTTATTGTTATCAAATGTGTAGATTTTTGCATTTACCGGGATATAAGCATATTTATCTTTTCTTGTTTTATAAATCAATAGCGCAACCCAATTAAATGATTCTTTAAATGACTTGCTATCATTTTTATTTAAAGCTACATTGTTAATATCTTTTTTATCACTAACTATTTTTAATTTTTTAACCATTTTGACTTTATTATTTTCAACAAGTAATAAAATTTGGTTATTTTTACAGAAATCTTTATACTCTTCTGAAATTAATTCACTATATGTTTTTTGTAAATCATTCATATAGACTTCAAAAGGACTTTTTTCACCTTTATATTCTAGATAAATATTTTTAAGTTTATTAAACTCTTGAGGGTGACTTCTGAACATTAATACATTATCGTGTTTATCTTCTTTTTCGAAGTAATCTTTCATATCATAGACACTTTTACGTTCAACTTTATAAATTATATTTTCATCATCTGGATCTTTGATAGAAGAGTATAAAGTTGCATTAAATAGTTCGATATTATGATCTTTCGTTAATTTTCTTGTAAATCTTACTTTAGATTTAATTTCTTGTTGTCTATTTTCACCTATCGATTTTTTTACTTTATCTGTTATATCCTCGGTATTGACAGTTAAATCAGAACGCTTACAAATAAATTCACCAGTTTCTTTATCAATAATGTTGTTGTCTTTGTCAATGTAGTAGTTTTCCAAAATTGCTCATTTATTATGGTTCATTTTCATATTGTTTGCTGCAATTGCCAATATTGAAGCATCAATAGCATGGTGATCAAATTCATCACGGTTCTTTTTATCCAATTGCGCTAATTTTCTAATTATGCTTGTAAATTTACCTCTAATAGGTTTTATTGTGAATTGATTGTCATGATTTTTAGCATAGTTTGCTAAAATACTTAAAAATTCTTTACATGCATAACGCGTGTCGTTTAAATTTCTAGAAGCAAATTCTATTTCATCGCTTTGAGAAAGTGTGTCATGCAATAAATTGTTGCACTTTGCAATTAATTCATCGTATGTTTTAAATCAAGGTAAATCTTTGATTTTATCTTTTTTAGAAGTATATTTATCGGCTTTTGATCTTCAATGTACATATAACCATTTTTTTAGCTCTTCAAATTTTTCGGTTGATAAAAAGTCTTTAGGAACCTTATTTTTCTTTTGCCTATTTGACTCTTTTAGTACCAAAACCTTGTTTCTGATTGAATCGTCAAAACTTTTGCTTTGAGGAAGAATATGATCAATATCTGTATATCCTGGATCTTTATAAACTTTTCTTAAATCAATATCTTGAAGAGAATATAAATCAATTCCGTCCTGTTGTAATCATAGCAATAACTTTAATTTTGTATGATCTGAGCAATTTGAAATACTGAATGAATTATCCATAGTTCTTTCTTTTACTGCCACTTCAATTAGATCATTAACTTTTTTATTGTGTTTATTTTGAGCACTAATTTTTTTAGCTTCTTCTTCACCGTTTTTATCCCTTGGCATTTCTAGGCCAACTTTTGTGATTAAATATTTTTTTCCAAATTCTTTGATAATTTGGTTAAATACCTTAACGCTTTCTCTAATTGAACTTTTAACTGCTGGAGAAACAATTAAATCGTCTAAAAAATTGGCTTGTAAATATTTGCCAGTTTGTTCTTTTGAAATTAGTTTAATTTCATTTTCTTTATTATATTCACTAACTGCTTTATATAAATCACTTTCTTTATTTCATTTTAATGACTCTAGATTGGTAATTTCATCAAACAATGCCTGCAACGTATGTTCAAAAACACGGTATGAAAGTGAATGTGTTTTATTTCCTTTTAATTTAGAACTTTGAGCAATATCTTTTATCGTGTTCTGAATATCACTTTCATTTAATAAATATTTATTGAATACTTTAATACATTCTTTATCGTTTAGCTTGTTGATACGGTCATCAATACTTCTATTATAAAATATTGGTTGATATAGCTTATCTAAGTCTCTTATTACATTGAATAAATTTTCACTGTTAAACATTGAAGCAATACAATTATTTTTTACAAAGATATTTAAAATTTCATTTGTTATATTTAGATTTCTATAATCGATATCTTCATTGCTAAAACTATTTGTAGTTAAATCATTATTAATTTTTTTCATTTCTTTAATAATTGATTTTTTATCTATGTTTTTAACTTTTTTATCGTTTTTAAATGAATTAAATCAATTTAAAATTAGATCTTTTTTAACTTGATTGTCTAGATTTATTTTATTTTGTGAATTTTCGTCAATATAGAAAGTTGTATTGTTTAAATTGTGTAATAAATTAAACATTTCTGCACTTGGCGTATTAATAGGCGCTCTATTGTCTTTTTTAAACACGCTACATTTTCCAGTGGTTTTTTCTCATATTACAGTATATTTTTGAATAACTTCACCATTTTCATCTCTTTGAAAAATTCCGTATTCACTCGGACTTTTTATATTGCCAGGCCCTTGTTCAAATGAACGTATATATTTAAATAAATTTAGATAATTATCACTAAATTCTTTAAATGATTTTTGGTCATATTTTTTAGACTGAACTTCGAAAAGTTTTTCAAGTTCGGCAACTCATCTTTTATTAGTAAATAAATTACCTGTATTTGCTTCAATGTTTTTGACAAATCCGAATCTATCAAAGTATTTTTTTTCAATTTCGCTTGGATATTTTGAATCGTCTTTAAATTCGGCAAATGAACTGTTATTCTTATCGCCGCCTTTATTATCTTTGGTTTCTTCTTCTATTTCATAAAATACACCACGATTTTTTAAATAATCGTGTAGTATTCAGATTAATTCTTCTGATAAAATTTCTTTTGATAATGCTTTGTATTTTAAATCTATAATATGTGGGTGTTTTTGTGAAGATTTTAAATAAATATTTAAAACATCTTCGACAGATTTTAAATCTAAATTAAACATTTTGCTATATTTAATAACTAATTTTGCATAAGCATTTTTCTTTAAAGCTTTTCTTCTTATGCTTCTTCTAAGAGATCTGTGTGCTCTTCTATCTTCAGCTAAATTAGGTTCATCAAACAATCTAGAACCTAGCGCAATAACTTCGTTAGTTTCATTATTAACAAGCGACCAGCCTACTGAACCAATCCCTAAATCTAGGCCTAATGAAACCTCAATTTTTTTATTATCTTGCATGAATTCTCCATTCTAAAAAACATATTTATTATAAATTACAAATATAAATATTTATTTTTATCATTAAAATTTAGAGAAAATTTGAAGATTTTATTATTGCTAATATTGCAATTTTAATACACTAAACTTTTATCTTAAATTTTCGAACCAAATGAGATTACACAAAATTTATAAAATAACTTTTTTTTAACATTTACGTTAAATTGCAGCAAAATGAAAAAATTGTAATTTCATAAAAAAACTAATTTTATAATATAATTTTTCACCACAAAAAATTTATTTTTTTTCATACTTGTTAATTTTTTTAAAAAAACTCTTCTAATAAGTGTTTTTTTATTGCTCCTTGAGTTTTTAATATAATTTCGTTTGTAAATTTAAATACTTTATATTAAAGAAAATCCACACAAAAAGGAAAACAAATGAAAAAATCAATCAGAAAGTTCTTACTACCTTCAGTTATAACTAGTGCTTCTATACTTACGATGGCTATAGGTCTAATTTCTTCACAATGCACAACAGATTCCAATGTCGAAGCAATAAAAACCCAGGGCTATGCTGATGCTATGCAAAAACTAGCTAACAAATCAATCACTGTTGCTGGAGCATGATCAGACGCTCGTTTTTATGCTAAAGACCATGCTAATGATCTAGCAGTTATTGGAGCTACATCGCACATTTCAAATGATGGTGTTCAAGCGAGATCTGACTTAAAGCTTGGCGATATTAAGGCTCTTCAACAACTTTTAATTGCTGCAATAAAAGAATCAAACAAACAAGTAAAAGATAATAAAGATTCTAACAAAGAAAGCAATCTAACTTACTTAGATAAAAATAACAAGATCCAAAGTATATTCAAAATATACAACCATGATGGCTATGCTCCAGTTGGATTTGATGCAAATATCGTTTACAACATAAATGGAGATTCAAAAAAAGCCTATGAAGTTATTCCTAAGGGCGATAGTGAATATATTTCCTTTGATGAAAAAACAAATAAATTCACAACTGTTGATGAAAAGAAAAACCTTAAAATTCAATTCATTCCTTCTTCTGATGCCGCATTAGTACAAAAAGCAACAGAGAAACTACAATTATGAATAAAGGAAAAAGGAATCAAAAATATTGAAATTAGTGTTTCAAGTGATTACAATAGTGCTGCAACAGCTTTGAAAGCTAAATCGATCGATGTCGCCTTTCTACCTGTCGATACATGAGCTAAGCTATCCGGAGATTCTAGCTTTATTATTCAAGCTGGTAGAAATGTCCAAATTATTGACCCATATATAAGCAAGCAGAATCCATCAACACCTAAATTTAATGATGAAAAACTACTAGTTGAAGCATTTAATAACTACAAAATATTTAATAAAAATAATCTTTATATCAACAAGGAACCATCTAAAAATCCAAATTCAACTGCAAACGGATACAACGATGAATTAAAAACACATATTGATTCGTTGGCAACAGGAGAAGAACTTCCAACCGTTGGCTTCTATCGTTCATATATTTATGTTCGCAAAGATTCTGAAATTTACAAAATTGTTATTAAAGCCCTAAAAGAACAAGGTTCTAATTGAAAACTAAAATGATCAGAAGTAAAGGATTATGTAATTTATGGTTATACTTCAACAACATCAGCCGCCTCATATATATACCCTGAACAATGATTTAAAAAACATTTTGAAGGCTTTAAATCTTTCTTAGAATAATACAAAAACTTAATTTAATATAAAACTTAATTATGAATAAAAATCTAAAAATAAAAAGTATTAGCAACATACAACAAAATACTAATAATAATTGAAATATCAATTGAGATAACGTATCAAAAACATATCCTAATGGAACTAAGGGCTTAATTGATGTAAATCTTTCAATTAATCAAGGCGAGTTTGTCGCAATTATTGGTCTATCGGGAGCCGGAAAAACCACACTAATTAAAACAGTAAACAAAATAAATACCATTACCTCAGGAAAATTAACGGTTGGACCTTACAATGTTAATGAATTAAAAGGAAAAAAATTAAGACAATTTAGAACAAAAATTGGAATTATCTTTCAAAATTATAATCTAGTTGAAAACATCACTGTACTACAAAATGTTCTCTCGGCAAGATTACCACAAATGAATTTATTTAGAGCGTTTTTTGGATTTTATAGTAAAAGCGATATTGAACTAGCATATCAATGTTTAGCAAAAGTTAATATTCTAGAAAATGCTTATGATTTAGCAAAAGATTTATCAGGCGGTCAGATGCAGCGTGTGGCCTTAGCACGTACTCTAGCCCAAAAACCAAAAATTATTCTTGCAGATGAACCTGTAGGGGCACTTGATCCGATTATGGCTAAAAGTGTTATGGATGGTTTTTTAATAGCTAACAAATCTGAAAAAATTACCATAATTGCAAATCTCCATCATGTTGATCTAGCCCTACAATATGCAGATCGAATAATAGGGGTAAAAAAAGGCAAAATTATTTTTAATGATAGTTGAGATAAAGTTAATTTAGAACAATTAAAAGAAATATATGGAAAAAAATTGGAACAATTTGATGAAGAACAATTCAATGAAAACCGTAGAAAAAGACTAATTATTCAAAATGAAATTAAAGAAAAAATTAAAAAATTGGAAATCTAGAAATGGATAAACAGCAAAGCAAATCTAGCGGTCCTATTGAATATAAAAGCAAACTAAAATTATTTAGTGAATCAGTAACAAATTACTTTAATCCTAAATTCGTTGACATCAATGGCCAAAAGGTAACTAAAAAGTTCCCTTGGTTCAAAATCTTGGGTGGTGCACTAATCTTTATTTTGGTTGTAATAATAATCGCTGCTATTAAACCTGATTTTCAAAACTGAAAAGCTTTTTGAAATCATATTTCACACTTTTTTGAGACTAATAAAAAAGCGCAAATCGGAGCTGCAGAGTTCACGCCTTATGCAACCTTCTTGCGCAGCTTATCCTATTTATGAACCACTATTTCATACTCAATATTAGGCACTATACTTGGTATTTTTATATCAGTACCGCTAGCATTATTAAGCTCTAAAAATATTATTAAAGATAAATTAATTTATCTTCCCTTTAGAATAATAATGTCGATAATTAGAGCAGTCCCCCCAGTTGTATTCGCATTTATCTTTTTCTTCTTATTTTCAAAATCATTAGCGGCAATGTTTTCAATTGCTATATTTGTTAGCTCATTAATGACAAAATGATTATATGAAGACTTAGACACCTATGATACAAGTGCATTTCAGGGAGCGCAAGCGATTGGTAATAATAAAACTCTTGCCTTTAAAAGCGCAATTTTACCTTATTTAATAAAGAGAATTGTATCATATGGATTCTACTCATTTGAAATGGTTGTTAGATTTGCAGCTATTTTATCAATTGTTGGAATATCAACAATTGGACAACTTCTTTCTGATCAATACGCCATAACAGATAACCTATCACATATGTCAATTGTTTTATGAGTGTTAATTGCCTTGATGATAGTAATCGAAGCATTAAACTATATGATTAAAAAATTCATTTTAGAATATTCTCAAAAGCACCCTCAAATTGATGAAAAACTTCCATTTGCAAAACAATTAGAACAGCTTAAAAAGCAAAAGTCAAAAATATATATATTCAAGATTTTTGTCATTATTCTTGTGTTTGCGCTTATCCTTGCTTCGCTAACACAAATTGAATGAAAAATTGGAAATAGTATAAAAATTAGCCAATTCAAAGATGGAATTAATAAGCTTTTCAATCCGGATTGATCATTGTTTGGTGGCAATTGAAAAACATCAAAAACAAGTGTTATACCATTAGGGGCTTCAGCTCTACTAGTGGCAATAGCTTCCTCAGTCATTGGTTTGTTTTTTGCACTAATATTAGGAATTCTTGCCGCAAAAAATATTAATAAGTATTTTTCTTACCCATTTAAATTGATTATTATTGTTATTCGTGCTATACCAGCGTTCACTTTTGCCATTCTTTTTATAATCTTGTCAAAAGACTCAAAACTATTCGCCGGGGTCTTGGCACTGGGGATACATTCAATTGGTATGCTTGGAAAACTAATTATGGAGTCAGTTGAAAAAATTCCACACAAGGTGTTTCAATCCTTGGACTCACTAGGCGCGACATGATTTCAAAAAGTCAAATTTATTGTTATTAAATCAATATTACCGCAATCTCTGTCTAACTTCTTATATAGAGTTGAAATTAACTTCAAAAGTACAGTAGTAATTGGCGCCGTAGGAGCTAGTGATTTTGGTTTCCAAATCAGTACATACTCATCCAAAACTGAAGACTGAGACAAGCTTTCATCATACCTAATTTTTACCATTATTGTATTATTGACAATTGAACAAATTTCAAATATCATTCGCTCAAAACTAACAACTGGATACTTCTTTGGCCAAGATGTTTGGTTTAAAAAACTGATTAAGCAAAATATGATTATTAAGTCGCTTGCCATTGCTCTTGTGAACAATGAGGAATTCAAAAATGAAACAAGATATGCAAAATATATGATTGCAAAACACAAGAAGGATCAATTATTTATATACAATTATTGATTAAAAAATGATTTAATTCCAGATGAAAAAAATTATAAAAGGCTAATGACAAATAAAATAGACTATTTAAATCAATATAAAAAAATATTAGTTAAAATTAAAAATGATATTAAAAATGTTTATAAAACAACATATATGCGAACAATTCAAAATCTAGCAAATATGAAAAACTGATTCAAGAAATCTAAAATAGCCAAAAAATCCGCCAAAATTGCGGTTGATCATTATTTTGACAATTATTCATTAACGGTGGCCTAAATTATGGAAAATATGAAGCAAAAATTTATTAAATTTTGAGAATATCTAAAAAACGCAAATAATATAACATTATGTACTCATGTTGAACCAGATGGTGATACCCTAGGATCTGCAGTCGCTCTCAAGCATCTTATAAAAATAAACCTAAAAAATAAGAATGTAAGAATTTCTGGCGGCGATTATCCAAGAAACCTATTGTTCTTGGAAGATGAAAAAATTTCATTAGTTGATAATGACTTTTTTAATAACTCACTAAAGGTGGTTGTTGATACATCTACAAAGAATAGAATCTTTGATCAAAGAGTCAAAACCGAAGAATCAATTAAAATTGACCACCATCCTTTGGAAGGCAAATGATTATTTGAAATTGGTGGTGATTTTTGACCTGCAACCGGACAAGTAATGACCAAACTTGTTATGGAACTAAATTTAAAAACAGACAAAAAAGTTCTCGAAGGCCTTACTGTGGCAATCATTACTGATACTGAATTTTTCAAAGAGAGAAATGTTACCCAAGAAACTTTTAAATGTATGGAATTTTTATTAAAGGAAGGTCTAGATTATAATCTTTTACTTAAAAAAATGCAACTTAATGCGGAAGAAAACAGATTCATTTTTAATGCAATAAACAATTCCAAAAAAGAAGGAATAGTTACATATATGATTGTTGATCAAATTGTTTCAAATGATATCGCAAGACCTCTTGTTGCTAAATTTGCAGAAGTATCTAACACCGAAGTTTCACTAGCATTATTAAAACGAAAACAGGGTGATTATCGCTGTGAAATTAGATCAAAAACTACTTATGATGTATCAAAAGTTGCAAACTATTTTCTAGGCGGTGGGCACTTAAACTCATCTGGATTTATTCAACAGGATTTAAATAAATTGCAAGAAATAGTTAACTTTATAAACAAACATTATTTAATATAAAAAATAAGAGTTAGGGGTGCATTAAACCTCTAACTTTTTAAAATATTAAAATATAATTTTAAGTACTAATATTTTATCTAAAAGGAAATTGTTATGTTTGAACCAATTGAACCATATAAAACTGGTTTTTTAAAAGTAAGCGATATTCACTCTATATATTATGAAGAAGTAGGTAACCCAAATGGTCAACCAATTTTATTTATACATGGTGGTCCAGGAGGGGGGATTTCTGAATCAAATCGCCAATATTTTGATCCAAATCATTACCGAATTATTTTATTCGATCAAAGAGGTTGCGGCAAATCTATGCCATCTGCCGAAATAAAAGAAAATACTACACTAAACTTAATTAGCGATATTGAAGAGTTGCGAAAAAACTTAAATATTGATAAATGGATACTTTTTGGTGGTTCATGAGGATCCTGTTTGTCACTTATTTATGCCATTAATTACCCCCAAAATGTATTGGGTATGATTTTGCGAGGTGTATTCTTAGGGCGCCAAGAAGACGATTATTACCTTTATCAGCAAGGTGCTTCTTTCTATTTTCCTGAAGCATATGAAGAATTTTCCAACTTTATTCCAATTGAAGAAAGACATAATTTAATCAAGGCATACCACAAGTATCTAAATAGTCCAAATATTGAATTAGCATACAATGCAGCATACCATTGAGCTAAATGAGAACTCGGGCTTATAACGATGAATCCACTAACAGAAATAGAAGAAATTTTATCTAATCAGAAAAGCAATTTAGAATTAGCTAGACTTGAAAATCATTATTTTATTAATCATATTTTTTTAGAAGATAACTATATATTAAAAAATATTGACAAAATTCAAAATATTCCAACAATAATTATTCACGGTAGATTTGATATGGATTGCAGACCAGAAGGTGCTTACCTTTTACATAAAAATCTAAACAAATCAAAGTTAAATTTTGTTATTGCAGGTCATTCCTCAAAAGAAGAAAAGATTGCCGAAGCACTAGTTAATGCTACAGAAGAATTTAAAAATTTGCAATAAATAATTCATAGACTTTGAAGACAAAAAACATTCAGAAAATACGCCTGAATGTTTTTTTTACAAAATCTCATTTAAGTTTTTCATCTAGATTAGATTCAAAAAAATATTTTAAATAAATTGAATCAAATTTTTTTAAGCTTTTGAAGCTAAAATAAAAAAAGATAATAAAACCTACAAGTATTAATATTAGCAAGATCAAGTCAACAATTATTAACAAAAATAAAGTGTTTATATTCAAACATAAACAATAATGCTTTGCTTAAATGTCTATATTATTGAAATTCAGAAATAGTGACAATTTCATTGTTAATTTCACTAAGAGCATTATCATAAAATATTAATAATATGATAATTGTAGGTCTATAGATGTTAAATTATAATTAAAAGAATTGACGCAAAACCTGGACCAACATTAGCTATATTGCAACAAATGTATATATCGACATTACAACAACAATAAAAGTAAAAACAAACAATGCCAGTGATAGATCAAATGAAACAAAATGACCTTGTTTAGACTTTTTTGTTTCGCACAAATGTTGCTTCATCAAAATAGCCAGTCACTCATAAATAAATCCTTTAAATTTCAAATGTATAACCTATTATATTTTTTTCGAATATTTAACTTATTAAACTAAATTATAATTTATAAAAAAAATATGTATCTTTATTTCAGTATCTTCTTACCTTCGAAGCCCTGAAGTGCCTATGATTACCCCGATAAACAATAATAATGAAAAAATAATACCTAGAGGTATTAATAACTTGCTGCATCCAATTTAGAATTAACTTTTTTCCTCAATTGCGCTTTAATTTAAAATTAAAAATATACTAGTTTTTTTTAGCAAATCACTTCTTTAAGACATACAAATAAGTTCGCTTAATACGTGATTTTGTATATCTTTTTGATGTACAAGAATCAATAAATTCATCGTAGGATAAAGCATCAATGTTTTTCTTAAATAAATTTTCCATTCCTTCACTAACAAGTTTAATTTTGGCGATTCTTTGTGGTGACCAATGTCTTATTATTCTTTGGAATTTTTTATATGTATCTTCAATCCTCTTAACTCTTTTAATTTTTAGTGGAGAAAAATTTGAAATATCCTCATTATTTTTTATCATTTCTCTTAATTTTGTTCCTGATGCATAAATTGAACTTGTTTCCCCAGAATGATGTGAAATTGACCTTTTTATACAATCAAGTTTAATATGAGGTTTATTTTTTAATATATATTTAGTGTATTCAAAGCCCAAAATATCTTGCGGAATTTCTTCTTCTTTTAAGAATAGTTTTAACGATTCATAACAGGATAAAATAAAGGATTTTCCTTGTTTTAAAAGCAACTTAACATTTTTGTTATATAAATCCGCATTTTCATCCAATAACCTTGCAGCACTTATATATTTTTTTATTTCATCGCTATCGGATGTTCCAAAAAAAAGAATATCAATTTTTTGTTTATCTAACATATCAATTGAGCCTTTTGCAAAAAAGTGTGCTGCCTGTGTTGAAGTTTCAAAATCTAGCTTAACAACCTTATCAACACCATATTTCATACATATTTTTTTTCTTTTTGCAAAGGGAGCGCAAGCAATCTCACCACGTTGGGTAAAATTAGAGGACAAGGCAACAATAATTTGCGAATTTGGATATCTTTCTTTAATTTTATTAATTAAGTATATATGACCATTATGAAATGGATTATATTCTGCAATAATGCCAATTTTTAACATAAATTTATTCTTCCTACAATTCAATAATTCTTAAAAATTATAAATTAATTTGCTTTAAAAAAAATCTAAAAAGACCTATTAAAAAATAATTTCTTTATAATTAATGTACTAAAGATAATAAATAAAAATTGGAGAAATTATGATTGATTTATCAATAAAAAATGTTGCAAAAAGATTGAATATACGTAATGAGCAGGTTAGTGAAACCCTTAAATTATTAAAAGAAGGCGCTACAATTCCCTTTATTTCACGTTATAGAAAAGATGTGACCGGTGGTCTTGATGAAGAACAAGTTGCAAATATTAGCGAATTTTATGAATATGATGTAGAACTTCAAAAAAGGAAAGAATATGTTAAAAAAATTCTTGAAGAAAAAAAGCTACTTGATGTTGAAATATCGAAAAAAATTGATGATGCAATAACTAAGCAGGAAGTTGAAAATATATATGAACCTTTTAAGGTAGGCAAAAAAACAAAAGCCACCGAAGCTCTTGCATTAGGATTAGGGCCACTTGCTGAGCTTATTATGACAAATAAGGATGAAAAATTTAATGTTTTTAAAGAAGCTTCGAAATATATTAATGGAGATACATTAAAAGACGTTGAGCAAGTTTTAGAACAAGCTAAATATATAATTGCTCAAAATATTTCACAAGATATTTCAGTTCGCGAATATGTTAAAAATCAACTTATAAACTACGGTGTTATCGTAACAAAAAAGAAAAGTGTGGATGACGAAAAAGAAACATTCAAACAATATTATGACTATAGCGAGAAGGTTAAAAATATCCCTAACCATCGTGTATTAGCTATTACTCGTGGTGAAGACAAAAAAATCATTTCATATACAATTGAATTCAATGAAAAAGTTATCATTTATTATCTAAACAACAAATTTTTCATCAACAAAAGAACAGCTAAGATTGTTAATGAAGCAATAAAAGATTCACTAGATCGTTTAATATTTTCATCGATAATAAGAGAAATAAAGACAGATTTATTTGAGCGTGCCGAAAAAGAAGCTATTGAAATTTTTGCTCAAAATCTTGAAGATTTATTACTTTCTCCAGCCACAAAAAATAAAAATATTTTATCTATCGATCCTGGATATACTAACGGCTGCAAATGTGCAATGCTAGACGGTAATGGAAAATATTTAGAAGGTTTTGTTATCCATCCACACACTAACTCAAAAGAAGAATTTCTAAATGCAGTCAAAAAGATGCATGAAATACTTAACAAATATGAGATTGATCTAATTGTTATTGGAAATGGAACCGCTAGCCGTGAAACAGAAGAATTTATTGATAAATTATTAAAAATAAGAAGAGAAAAAGAATTAAACAAAAACACTAAATTTGCCATTGTTAGCGAAGTAGGCGCTTCTGTATACTCGGCTTCAAAAATTGCGCAAGAGGAATTTCCTGATTTAGAACTAGAATTTAGATCAGCAATTAATATAGGCAGAAAATTTCAAGATCCTTTGAATGAGCTAATTAAAATTGAACCAAAATCTCTTGGGGTAGGTCAGTATCAACATGATGTTAATCAAAAAGAATTATCTTTAAAATTAGCATTCAAAGTCGGAAAGGCAGTCAATATGGTTGGAATTGATTTAAACACCGCAACCAAATATATATTAGAGTATGTTTCTGGCCTTTCGAAATCATTAGCACAAAATATTGTTGATTATCGTAATGAGAACGGCTTATTTAAATCAAGAACTGATCTTAAAAAGGTTAAAGGTTTAGGCCCTAAAGCTTATGAACAATCAGTTGGTTTTCTACGAATTTATGATTCTAATGTATTTTATGATAAGACAAATATACACCCTGACTTATATGAACTTGCCGATAGAATAATAAAAGAATTAGCTATTGATTTAAAAAATATCGATAAGGAAATATTGCTTTCAACTAATAAGGATGAATTAGCTAAAAACCTAGGCGCAAATCAATATGACATTGACCTAATTATTGATTCTTTATTAGCACCTGGAAAGGATATAAGGGATGATAAACCAGGATATATTGTTAATGACAAAATTTTAAAATTTAGCGATATCCAACTGGGTCAAGAAATTATTGGCCAGGTTCAAAATATTACCAACTTCGGTGTATTTGCCTATATTGGCCTAAAGGAAAATGTTTTGATTCATATTCGCAATATGAAGAAGGAAAATTCCCAATATATCAACCATCCTAATGAACTAGTTTCAATTGGCGATAACATAAATATAAAAATTATTGATATTGATAAAGTAAACTCAAAAATTCAAGGAAAAATTATTTGAAAATAAATTAATGTATTAAAATTTTATTATACTGTTTTTAATTAAGATTAAAAAGGGTTGGCCATAGGCCGATCCTTTTTGTAATTATAAGATATAAAAAAGGAGATAAAAATGAATACCAAAACTTTTGATTCGGAACTAAAAGCAACACAAATTTTTAGTGCTATATATAATGTTTCACAGATCAAAAATATTGATGAAGAAGCAGTAGTTGATTTATTTAAAAAAGCTGTTGAACAAGTGATTTTTAGTCAATATGATCCTGATGCTGAATTAGAATTTATCATTGATAAAGATAAGAAACAGTTTAAAATAATAAACCATACAAAAATCGTTACTAATGACCCTATAACATATGAAGACAAAGATAATTTTTGCCCTTGCATTGAAATCGCTTTAAGCGATGCTAAAAAAATTAATGCAGATATTAAGGAGGGTGATATCATTGCTGAGGAAATAGATTTCGAATTATTCCATAAACGTGATTATCAAAAAATTCTAAGTATCTTCAACCAACAAATTAGAGAATTGGAAAAACAATTAACCTTTAATAAATATAGTAGCTTAATAGGTACTATAGTTAAAGCTAAAATAACAAATATTACCAAAACTGGTACACTCATGGAATTTCGTGATGGAACTGTTGCTTATATGCCACCATCTACAAGCAATTTAAGATTATTATCCAATCTAAAAGCCGGCGATTTGTTAGATGTTTATATTGAAGAAGTAAAACCTGAATCTAAAAATGCACAAATATTAGTATCCTCAGTTGAATCTAAATTAATAAATAAATTATTCGAACAAGAAATACCAGAAATTGCTGAGGGATTTATTGAAATTATTAAGGTTGTTAGAATACCAGGGGAAAGAGCAAAAGTTGCTATAAGAAAAACAGAAAAAGCGCCTTTTGCTCTCGAAGAATTAGGCACAGTCATCGGAACAGATTCAGCTAGAATTGAAGCTATTTCGAAACAACTAAACCACGAAAAAATTGATGTTGTATTATATGATGAGGACAAAAAGAAATTTGTAATGAATGCTGTTAGTCCTTCAAGAGTTATTGATATTGTCGAAAAAGAAGATTCAACTCCACAGTTCAATAGTTTTATTGTTATTGTTCCTAATGCTCAACATACTTTAGCAATTGGTAAAAAAGGGCAAAATGTTCGACTTGCCTCAGAATTAACAAGAAGCCGCTTAGACATAATTAGCCAAGCGCAAGCCGATCAACTCCAAATAAAATATTCATTTAAAAATGCAAATATTACTGAAGAAGAAGCTAAATTAAAATATGTAGGTCAAAAGTTAAATCTAAAACCAATTAGCAATCATAGAAATTCTAAGAAATCCAATGAATCATTCTTTGATAATACATTCAATATATCAGAATTTGACCAAGACCTAGCTGAGCTTAGACAAAAAGCACAACAAACAGATCATATTTTTGAAAAACAATTATATGAATCTATTTCTGATGAGGAAATAGAAAGAACATGAATTGATATGCAAAATGAATTAGAAAACGAAGAAATGGAAGATTTAGATGTATACTCAGGTAACACTAAACAAAATGAAATTAAAGACAAAGCAAAAATCGAAGCCGACTATGAAAAAATAACTCAAACAAAAATGAAGGACTTCAAGAAAGATGATGACCTAAGTGCTGGTTTAGAGAATTTAGATTTAGGTGATTTAAATGATGAAGATTGATAAAAAATATAGTCGTAAATCTATTGTTGATGGAAAAATTTATCCTATAAAAAACTTAGTTAGATTTGCAAAAATTAATAATGAATTTTATTTTGATCCAAACATTGAACTAGGTGGTCGGGGAACATACTGTTTAGATAATGAGGAACAAATCGAAACCCTTTTTAAAAAGCATTTACTAAATAAAGCATTTAGACAAAATATTGATGATTGTATTTATAAAAAATTATGAAATGAGGTGAATATATGGCTAAGCAAAAATGTAACAAAAGAATTTCAAATGTAGACAATATTAAAGAAAAATTAAATGTTGTAGAAGCAAAAGTCAAAAATGGTGTATTTATTTTTACAGGTCCACTAACAGTTTGTGAATTTAGTCAAAAAATTAACCAAACTGCTGCGCAAATTTTAACCTACTTCTTTAAAAAAGGAATAATGAAAAATATTAACACCTTTTTAAATGAAGAAGAAATTGCGGAAATATGTTTACATTATAATCTTGATTTTCAAAAAGAAGAATCAGTTGATGCTGAAAATTTATTTGATAAACTTGAAGTTATTAATGATCCAAACGACCTTTCAACACGCCCTCCCATTGTGACAATTATGGGCCATGTTGACCACGGTAAAACAACACTAATTGACCAAATTAGAAAAAGTAACATTCTTTCAACAGAATTTGGTGGGATTACCCAACATACTGGTGCATATCAAGTTGAATATAATGGTAGAAAAATTACCTTTCTTGACACCCCTGGACACGAAGCGTTTACTGAAATGCGTTCGAGAGGGGCTAGGGTAACTGATATTGTTATTATTGTTGTAGCTGCAGATGACGGTGTTAAACCGCAAACTATTGAAGCCATCGATCATGCGAAAGCTGCCAATGTGCCAATTATTATCTTTGTTAATAAGATGGATAAGTCAAATGCAGACCCTGAGAAAATTAAAAGCCAACTAAGCGAGCATAATATTATTTGTGAAGAATGAGGAGGCGAAAACCAATTCATTTATGGTTCGGCAATGATGAATAATAATATTGATGCTTTATTAGAATCTATTTTTCTTCAAGCTGATTTACTAGACCTAAAGGCAAATCTGAATCGCGATCCTTTTGGAACTATTATTGAATCAAAGATTGATAAAGGTAGAGGGGTAGTGTCAACGGTTATTGTTGAAAATGGTACTCTTATGCCTAGAGATTTTATTGTCGCTGGTGGTCAATATGGAAACATTAGAAGCTTAACCTCAACCGAGGGAAAACCATTGCAAAAAGTCTTACCAG
The DNA here is from genome assembly GCF_053851675.1 of Mycoplasma sp. 1781. Lineage (NCBI taxonomy): Bacteria > Bacillati > Mycoplasmatota > Mollicutes > Mycoplasmatales > Mycoplasmataceae > Mycoplasma > Mycoplasma sp. 1781. The sequence continues at coordinate 57,042 of NZ_JBSQBC010000002.1, read as the reverse complement.
GCACACCTTGCATAATTACAGGTCTCAATAAGAATCCCTCATCAGGTGATAGATTTATTGTAATTAGTGATGAAAAATTCGCTAAGAAGCTAGCAGAAGAAAAATCTTTTATTAATAAACAAAAAGAATTAAGTGAAAGAAATTCCTTCACTATAAAAGATGGGCAAAAAACCTTAAACATAATTATTAAAACCGATGTTCAGGGGACTGCTGAAGCAATTAAGCAAACGCTATCTAAACTAAAAAATGATGAAATCTCTGTTAATGTTATTAGAGCAACAGCGGGAGAGCTAACTAAAGCAGACTTACTCTTAGCTGAAGCATCTAATTCAAGAATTTATCTATTTAACATTAGCACATCAAGCGAAATTAAAAAACTAGCTGAAACTAAAAAAATAAAAATTGTTTCTCATAACATTATTTATAAAATTGTTGAGGAAATAGAAGCAATTATCAATACCTTAAAAGAACCAGTTTATGAAGAAAAATTAATTGGACAGGCTGTTGTTATAAAACTTTTTTTCTACTCGAAAGTAGGAACAATTGCAGGTTGCATGATGCTTGAAGGACAAGCGAAGGAACTTTGCAAAGTTGAAGTAATTAGAAAAGGCAAAAGTATCTTTAAGGGCTCAATAAGCTCCTTAAAAAGAGAAAAAAATGATGTTAAAGTTGTCGAAAAAGGCTTTGATTTTGGTACCCATATTAAAGATTTTGATAAAATAGATATAGATGATGAATTAAAATTTTATGAGGATGTATTAGTATAATATGAACGCAATTATGCATGAAAGAAAAACTCAATTATTATTAGAATTAATTGGAAATAGTTTTTTTGAATTAAAAGATTTTGATGTAACAAACATCTCAATTAACGACGTAATTTTATCAAACGATGGATCACATGCTAAAGTATATATAACCTTATTTAAAGACAAGGAAAGATACTTTGACAAAGTGACTTCAATGGCGCCATTTATTCGTTCAGTTGTAGCTAAAAGTTGAAAATATAAAAAATTACCAGAACTAGTATTTTTAATTGATAAAGTTGAGCCTGAAGCTGCAAGAATTGAAAAAATACTTAAAGATATTAAAGAATAGTACTTAATAAATGAACAATCAGTATGATGCTATCGTAATAGGTGGTGGTCATGCCGGAATCGAAGCAACTTTTGCACTAGCAAAAAGAAATCTAAAAGTAGCCTTAATAACTCTAAATACTAACCGCTTAGCAATGCTACCTTGTAATCCATCGATCGGTGGATCGGCAAAAGGAATTATTACTCGTGAAATCGATGCCCTAGGAGGAGTTCAGGGCTTTTTTGCCGACCTATCCATGATCCAAATTAAAATGTTAAATACTTCAAAAGGCCCAGCTGTTTGATCGCTTAGAGCCCAAATAGACAAAGATAAATATTCACAAATAATTCTAAATGCTGTAAAAAAAGAAAATAATATTGTTTTAATTGAAGATGAAGTTTCTGATCTAATCATAGTTGACAAAAAATGTGTTGGTGTTAAAACTTTAAAACACGGCGATATACACTCAAAAGTCACAATTATGACAACCGGTGTCTATATGAACTCACGCATCCTACGAGGCACTGATATTAAAAACGATGGTCCTGATGGCGAAAAAAATAGTTCAACTCTATCCAAAAATTTAGCTAAATATGGTTTTGAAATCCAAAGATTAAAAACCGGAACTCCTTGTCGTATTTATACTGATAGTATTGATTTTACAAAAGTAGAAAGAGAAATTCTAGATAAAACTGAACTTTGTTTTTCCAAGCGAAGCAATATAAAATTAGATGAACAAACTTCTTGTTTTCTAACCCATACAACAGCCAAAACTAAAGAAATAGTACTAAAAAACCTTGATAAAAGCTCATTATATTCTGGAATAATTATTGGTATCGGGCCAAGATATTGCCCTAGCATTGAAGACAAAATTGTTAGATTTCAAGACAAGGAAACACACCACATATTTTTTGAACCAGAAACTAAAAAAGGCGACATTATGTACATTAACGGCTTATCCACTTCAATGCCTGTCGATGTCCAAGATGAAATGATCAGATCGGTACCTGGATTAGAAAATTGTAGAATCCAAAAATATGGATACGCCATTGAATATGATGCTATTAATCCACTTAATTTATATAAATCGCTAGAATCTAAAATATTAGAAAACTTTTTTTCGGCCGGACAACCTAATGGGACAAGTGGTTACGAAGAAGCGGCGGCCCAAGGCTTAATAGCCGGAATTAATGCGGCAAATAAGATTCAAAATATGCCTTCTATGGAAATCAAAAGAAGCGATGCCTATATCGGTGTCTTAATTGATGATATCGTTACCAAAGGTACCACAGAGCCATATCGTATGTTAACAAGTCGTTCAGAATATCGATTATTATTAAGAAATGACAATGTTGATGAAAGATTATGCCAATATGCTTATGACAATAAAATGATAAATGAAGAAGAATATCAAAAAATTGTTAATAAATATAATCTTATCCAAACAACAATTGAAGAACTTAAAAATAAATATGTATCTTCAAAGAGTGAATTAGGCATTAAATATAACGTTATCAATGGCCAATCTTACCTTAAGTTACTTGCCAATCCTGAGACAGACCCAATAGATATCTTAGGAAATGATTTTCCCTTCATTGAAGAATTAACAATTCAAGTAAGACTATTCGGGTATCTTAAAAAACAAGAAACAGCTGCTGAAAAAATGATTCGCCTGGAAAATCTAAAAATCCCTGAAAATATAAATTATTCCTTGGTAGATAATCTCGCTACAGAAGCAAGACAAAAACTTGAAAAAATTAGACCCTCAACTATTGGACAAGCAACAAGAATTAGTGGAATTAACCCTTCCGACATACAAATGCTAATGTTCTATCTAAATAACCGCAAAAAATAAAAAATAAAAATGAAAATAAACTTAATTGCAGTTGGTTCTTTAAATTCAGATATTAAGAAAATTTATGATTCATATTTAAAAAAAATAAACTTTTTAGCAACAATTAATTTAATTGAAATTAAAGAAATTATTAATGATAATATTGATATTAAAATTGCAAAGGAAACTGAAGCAATATTAGCAAAAATACCAAAAAGTTCAAAAGTTTTTTATCTTTCATTACAAGGAAAACAAATGAGTAGTGAGGAATTTTCTAATATACTTATTGAAGATAATTTAACTTTTATTATTGGTGGGTCGAATGGCGTAGATGAAACAAAATTTAAAAATAAAATTTGTTTTTCCAGAATGACATTCCCACATCAGTTATTTAGAATCATGTTAATTGAACAAATTTATCGTGGATTAGCCATTAAGAAAAATATTAAATATCATAAATAATTACACCAAATTTTGGTGTAATTTTTTTATTTGATTTTTTTCTCTAGACATTTGGGGATCTATTGACGAAGTTAAAACAAAAAAATCAAAACCTTTACATCTTATAGGTTTTGATTTAAAATTAAGCATTATTTCTTTAAATCTTTAAATTCAAAATTAATAATACCAGAGTTATAAACTACTGCTAGTTTTTCAATTTCTCCGTTTGAAATAGTTTGTTGTTGGTTGTTATGAGTTCAAATGTATGTTCCAGATGATCTTGTATTTTTTATTCAAATATCATTATTTAACATATGATCTCATTCTTTATTTGAGCCACCACTATGTCTAAATCCGTTATTAGGGTGGTCAAGCGGCGATTTACGGTTTTTATCAGCGTCATCTGGTGTTTGCCAACTTGTTGGATGAGTAGACAGTCATTTGGCAAAGTCATAATTAGATCAAACATACGCTTTTGTTTGAGCGTTGTTGCTATTAGACATAAATTCAGAAGTAGGTGTTATTGAATCATCATGTAAACTTTTATTTTTTGCAACATTAAAGCTTTCATAACGATTGACAAACAATGAAACATCTTTTGTATTTGAATCATAATCAACGGCTAATCTCAATGTATATATTGCTGAAACCGGCATAGTTTTAGTTGAATCATAGGTTTGTGAATTTGCGTTAATAATTTCATTACCATTTGTATCAAAAATGGTATTTTTATTGTTTGTGTAATTTTGTGGCCCAACTAACAATTTTCCAGGTAATATTGCTTCAACTTGAATTAAACTATCATTAATAACTCTTATTCTTAGTATTTGATTTTCCGACTCTCATGTAACTGATGTGGATTGTTGGTAAACATCAAATTCGGGAAATTGAAACTTAATATTAAAGTTAGCTTTGTCTATTCAATCATTACGTTTTGTAACTGTAGGGTTATTTACATTGCCACTATTGTTTTTATAATCAAATATTTCTCTAGTTTTATAATTTATAATTACAGCATCATTAGAGTTTTCAAGACCTAGTGCCTTTTTAAATGTATCAATAGTTTGTTTTTTAATTCCATCAGCATCTGTTTGAGTTCACCCTAATTCATCAGCTTTACCAATAACTTGTTTAGATTGTTTACCTAAGTTATCTTTATTATAATCTTTAAAGAATAGGCTAGATGTACCGGCAGGAAGTTCAAGGTCTTGTTTTGTTTTGAATGTTATATCAACATCCTTTTCTATTGAAAATCCTGAGAATTCTTTAAATATCTCCAGGTTAGTTGGTTTAAATTCATAACGAAGTTTAAGGGTATTTGTTTTTTCTGCAATACTTGAACTGCCTGGTTTAACAAATTTAGCAGTGTTAGTATCTTTAATTAATTTAACCTTAAAGTTTAAGGGATTATAAATTGAATCTCTATCGATCTTAGTAAAGGCAAATTTATCAAATAATTCAAGAAAACCATCTAAATTTGTAATATCAAGTTCATTTTCATTATTTTTTGGAACTAATTGTTCTAATTTTCTATCAAACTCCTCTCTTGTGATGCCAGACTTAGCAGAAATTTGATAATATGGTTTAGTTTTATTAGCACTTGTATCACTACCTGTTTCACCTAATATATTTTCATAAAACAACTTGCTATTTGTATTGGTTCAATCTAGTAATACCTTTAGCTTAGATTCAATATTACTTAGAGCATTATTTGTTTTTTCAGATAAAAATGTATCATTAATAATATCTGAGGATTTTTCCTTAGTGATCTCATCTTTTTCACTAGCCAATGAATCGTAATTTTGAGTATATTGAGTTTCAAGCGCACTAAGTTTATCAGTGTTACTTTTTCATTTAACTGATGATTTAAATAATAATTGATATATATCATTTAAATTTTGTCTTTTATTCAATAATCCAACTAATTCTGACTTAAATTCACTAACTAAATTATCGTATCCATTAATTAATTCTTTTGTTTCAAAAGCATATCTTTGTAGATCAGGAGCAGATTCAGTAGTTTTAATCATTGAATTTTTATTCTTTAATAATTCAAATTTAGTTTTTAACTCATCAAATAACTTCTTAGAATTTTCAAATCCTGCTTTTTCAAATAATTTAGTTGAGTCTAAATTAGAAAATGCATTATTATATTTAACAAATGTAGCGGTTACTTTGGAGATAAAACCAGTATTTTCCTCAATCATTTGAGCAATATCTGCTTTTATTTTTTGTATAAGTTGCTCTTTTACTTCTTTAGCCAATCTAATATTTTCAAGATTAGAATTAACAAAATCTGTTATAAAGGAATTTTGTGAGTCAATCGAAATATATTTACTATCAACGGTGTTCTTGAAGTTTTTATTTTGGTTAATAAAAGTTTCAATAATTGTTTTTAAATTTCCTAATGTTGTTAATTTATCTTTAGCGCTTTGTGTTCATAACGTATCATTAATTATATTTGCATTAAAATCAACAAGCTTTTGAAATTCGGTATTTAAAAGTGCTTGTTGTGCATCAAAAGTAACAATAATTTGCTTCTTGTACTCATCAAGAGCTTTTCTTAAAGAAGTGTTTATTTTATTAATTGTTTCAACAGCCTCAGGATAAGTATTGTCTCTTGTCTTAACATTATCGATATTTAGAGAGTTAACGGCGTTTTCTAAAAATGTAGGCAACAATACCCCGCTTTTTACCTCGTTTGCTCCTTGTTTTGATAATTTATCATGAAGTTCGATGGTTTTAGTGCGAAGTTGTCTTACTGAGTTCGCCTTTTCATTAACAAGATGATCAATTTTATCCTGAATTTTCTTAATTTGACCAAGTTTTGCTAATTCATCATTATTAATATTTTTATTTAATTCTTTTGATTCAGTAATTAATTTTTGAAGTTGCGTATATGCTTCCTTAACAGCATTAGAATCAAGCAACTCATTTAAACCGGTTTGTTTATAGTCAAGGATATTTTGAGCATCTTGATATTTATAAGCTAATGTTCTTGAATTTGTTAAAACATATTCAATCGAATCATTTCCTGTACCATTTAATCATTTTTGCGCTAAGTTAGCAAATGTATTTGGATCAGTATTTTCATCTAATTTAATTGCCTTCAATTCGTTCTCAAAATTGGTAACTTTTTTATTAATTACGTCTTTCTCACTTGTTATTATTACAGTATCATTCTTTATTTTAAGTTTAACACTAGCTAGCTGTTGATAAACTTCCAAGCGAGCCTTCAAAAGTTCAAGCTTTTTGATCTTCTTATCTATACTGTTTGACGCTTCTTCTGCTTTGTCAGCAGATGGAATATCAGATGTATAAAATGTTTTAACTGTTATTAGTTCATTTTCAAGTTCCATCTTATTATTGTCAACAGTAACATCTAGTGGTACAAAAGCACTTACAAATTGTTCAATTTCTGTCGCTTTTGAAGCTAATTCAACTAATTTTGATAAAAACGCCTTTAGATTATTAATCTTATTCAAGTTTTGCGCTAATTTTTCAACACTATTTGTTTCTTCTTTATTTGTTGAAGAATCAACAATATCGTCGATTTGCTTATTTAATGAGGTTATTAAAGTTAGATATTGCTTAGCATTTTGATATGAAGTAGAATTTTTAATGTTATTAATACCATCAAATAAGTCCTTACGAGTTTGACGAATCTTAGTTTGTTCAGAAACCTTATTAGTTAATTCATTAATAAATACACTAATTTCAGCCTGAGTTGGATTTTGACCAATATTTGGTAAGGCAGCTCACATATATTGAATTACTTTATTCTCATCAAATTGGGTTGCATCATAATTTGTTGACCCTTGACGTTCAAGTCTTCAAGTAGCAACATTTGAAGACACTTGCTTTAATAATTGAGTTAATTTTAGAGCCTCTTCACCCCTTGCCTTAACATTAGCAATTCTTTGGGCTTTTTGCATATCAGTTGTCTCTGAAAGGTTGTTAGCAGCATCTGCTAATAAAACATTTAATCAACTATCAATTTTATCGTTATTTCTCGTACCGCTTATTGATTCAAGACTATAGAAATCAAGATCACTATTAATTTCTTTAATTTTATCAATGATTTTTTCAGTTATTTCAATCACATCTAGAATACGCTCTTTTGAAACCTGAATTTTTTTAATTAGGTCAATAAATTTCTGTTTATTTAACTCTGCTAATTCATCAGAAGTTTTTGAATTATCTGTTACCACTATCTTAAATAATTCTCTTGCCTGTGATAATAAAGGATTAAGATCTTGTGTTATATACGAGTTTACAGTATCAGTTACTGATGAACCAGCAGCACTAATCACCGTTTCAGCGGACCCGATAATTAAAGCAAGTGCATCATAATATTCCTTGATCTTTTCAATTGCTTCAATTTTGGTTCTTACTTGTACAAGTTGAGCTTTGGTTGTTGATTGAAGATTTGAATTAAGAATTTGATTAATAGCTTCCTTTGTATTTGTAACTAAGAAGTTGTCAGCTAAATCACCAAGCTCAACGCTTTTATTTCCAAAAATTTGTTTAGAAAGCGTATCAACTATCACACGGTTTTGGTTTTGACCATTATTTAGTCCTGGTAATGCTCTAAAGTTTTCAAAGTGTTGCAATAAGCTAAGAGCTTTTTGTTTGTTTCTTGCTCTAAGTCCAGCTTCTTCCTTGATGCGTGTTAGTTCCTTTAAAACATACTCATTTTGTTGTTTTATTTTTAGAGTTTCTAATGGGGTGTGCTCATCACTCAACAATGCCTTAAGCTCAGCAATTGCCCTCTTATTAACATCAGTATTCGAATCTTTTTGATATAGTTCTAATTCAGTAGCTACATCAATTTGAAGCGTATGGAATTTTAACATCTCGTTAATATTAACAATTAGACCTTGTGCTATTGTAAAATCAATATCAACTGATAACTGATTATTAATTCTAGCTAAAAATCTATCTGAATGCGATTTGATAAAGGTTTTTTCTGTTGAATTATTTAGTTTATCAACATCCGTTTTAACAAATTCTTTATATTTTTCAAGAGAAATTAAAACAATATCTTTATGATATCCAGCAACCATTGCTCTTTCATTTTCTTTAATAGATTCAATAGTTGAGTTTATCGGATCATTTATATCCATCGCATATTTTTGGCGAGCTTTTTCATAATTTTCAAAATTCGTTAGTGAGTCTGGTTTAGGCAAATTATGAAATGACTTTTTATCGTATTGAATAACTTCAAGATCAATCCGAGCTTTCTCTTCACGATATTTTTTAATTAGGTCATCACGTTCTTTCGACAAATTTTTAACAAGTTCATTTAATTCACTAACCTTTGAAGCAAGACTTTCGGGTGTGTAAGTTTCACCGCCAGATGATGAGTTAACTGAAAGTATTTTTTCATATGTTTCTCTTGCGGCAGCGACCTTATCCTTAACTACTTCAAGGATCTTATATTTTTGTTGTTCCTCTGATAAAACATTAACTAAATCATTAATTACAATTTTACGCAATTCATGTTTTGATTGCGAAATAACAATAGCATCCTCGATTGCTTTCTTCTTTTTATTAATAATTTCAATAGTATCAGAGTTATCAGGTAGATTTTTATCAATCTCATCTAATAAAGCATTAGCATCCTTGGCGGATTCGGTTTCTACTAATGAAGGAGAATTTTTAATTTTATCAGATTCAAGAATTGCTCTCTTAACTACGTCAATAAGTTGCGTTTGTCCAGTTAAAATCTTAACAGCATCTTGAGCAGTAACATCAGAGGTTGTAGATTCTTTCCCTTTGGCATATGTGTCTATCTGCTTGATTGCATCATTAACCTTAGCTTCTATAGGTTTTAGATTAGTTGAAGATGGATATGATTTAGATTGAACATCTTCATTTCTTGCTCGAATCTGATCCTTATGAAATGCCAAGTCTAAATCATCATTTATGGCCTTGGATTGTCGTGCAGAATCAGCGACCTTGGCAACATCAGGAAGATTATTAACATTAGCAATCTGTCTTATAACTAAATCAATTTCATTTTTGGTTCTCTCTGATGAGGCAATGGCTTGTGGAACTCTTGAACGTTTGTCAGTATGAGCATTATATTCATCAGAAGTTTTTTCAAATCTAGCAATATTGTTTTCAATATCTTTAACATAAGAGACCATAGCCTTAATCTTATTTACCTTATCAAGAATTTCATCTTTTTCAGCTTTTGATAACCCCGGTTGGCGAGACTGATTTAATAATTCATTATAAGCATAACGCAACGATGTTTCACCTTCGGAAATCGGCTGTGATGAATCCTCATGTTGATAATTTTTATTAATTAGTTTTTCAATACTCTTTATTTGCGATTCGAGGCTGCTGTCTTTTCTCTTATCTCTTAGATTTTTTAATTTTTCATCTGCAAGATTACTTAATTTATTAACTAATTCAAAATCAACAGGTGTTGCTTGAAGCGCTATTTTAATATCAGATTTTACTTTTTCAATTTCTGCAAAATCTTGTGCAAATTGATGTTTAATTTCATCATCATCTTTAATTTCATCAATTAATTTGTCCAACTCATTTAAGGTAGAATTAACTTTTCTGATAATTTTTGCACTTTCTTGGATGCTATTTGTAATGCCAATTACGCTATCAATTGACTTTGTATTGCTGAATTGATTAGCTTTTTGATTATCGAATTCAAAACCTTTCAATAATACATCATTTAATAAATTATTTATTTGCGTAGCACGGTCAGCAAGAATTTTTTTTGTACTATTCAATTTATCCAACTGCGTTTGTTCATAATCAGTATAAGAATGTGGTTTTTCATTTGTTGGATTAAATGTTAAAAGTGCATAGTCCTCAACTTCACTGCGTGTTTTTGCGGCATCATTTTGATAACGAGTAGTTTCTATAATTGCTATTAGTTTATATTTTTGAATTTGGTTAAGAATATCTTTTGAAACAATGGGATTATAATTAATTGATGTTATTTTTTTTGAATCAATATTTAATTTTTCAAAGATTTTAGCTAGTAAATTAATGTCAACACTTTGAGTTTTTATGTTATTTAACTTTTCACTAGTTAATTGACTTATTTTTAATAAATCATATTCTTTTAATTTAGTAATTTCTTGCGACGTTCTTTCTTGTAAATAAGCTAACTGTGCCTTTTGCAAAGTTCTTAGTTGTTCCCTAATACTATATTTTTTACTAATAATTTGCTGTGTAGATAAGTCAGAAAGAATGTTCTCGCTTAAAATTTGGTTTTTTAAATCAGTTGCTTTTTGTAGAACATCCTTGCTTAAATACTTAGTCTTAGTATTGGCATCAAAACCATTAATATTAATAATAGTATCTTTAATCTCTCTTGCAATATTAGCTAATTCAAGTCTAGTTTCAACCAATGTTGAGGCTAGATTATTGATTTCTACTACTCTTTTTTGGACTTCGCTAATGCTAATATTAGGATTATATAAATCACTTAATTGTTTAAGAAGAATATTTAATTCTTGTTCATTTAGTAATTTAGGATTATTTTTATGGACTTGCGTAAATTCTTTAATAACATTTGAAATTTCATTATCAACATATTGCACATAATTGATTCTATTCATAAAATCAATCACTTTATTAATAATTTCTTGTTTATTGTGTTTATCAAAATCGACAATATTAATTAAATTTTTATATGTTTTTTCTTTTAAAATAGATTCAAAATGTTGAGTTAAATTATTAATATTCACATTCTTTACATATTGAACAAATAAACCAAAATCATCAATGATTTGTTTTAAAGAGGTTTCTTTATCATTTAAAGCCTTTTCGTAAATATCAAAGTTTGCTTTGGCTAATTTTAGATCAGCTATTGTTAATGAATTATCAATTTTAATAGAAACGATATTCTTGTAATAATCGAATAAAGCTATGTAATTTTTAGTTACTTGATAATTTAAAATTTCATTTAGAGATTCTTGCGTAATCATTTCGTTTCTAATTACAAATGTAATCATTTGATCAAACACATTCTTATTTTGATACACAGAATTGGTTAATAAAATTTGATCACCAAGTAACTGAAGTTGTTCAGATAAATTCTTATCAGTTTTTCTATCAATTGACTTCTTAAGAATTTCTGATGTAATAAATAAGATATTAGCATCAACACTTTTTTCAATACTATGAATTGTTTTTTCATAAAAATCATTGAATTCTGCATATTTAGTCATGCTTCTAATATCCATTAATTTATTTTCAACCAATTGCTTATTTATGGATATATCATTAATTCTAAAATCATTAAACAATATATCATCTTCAATTTGTTTAATAATTTGCTCAATATCACCACGTAATGCTTTTGTTGGCAGCATTTTCTTTAATTCAGCAATATTTTCATCAAAACTATTATTTGGAACTAATAAATATTTCTCAATTAATTCCCTTTGCAATTCAGTTTTGGCGCTTAATGACTCACTGTATTTATTAATTCAATTAAATTGTTGTTCTTTACTTAATTGATTAAGGTTTGAAAGGCTTATTTTTATATCGGTTAAATCGACTGAATCAAATTGATTCTTAATATCTATTTCCCTAATTCTTGATGCCTGATCTCTCAATAATTCTTCAATGTTTTTTAAATCATTTTTACTAAGTTCTTCACTATTTATTAATCTTTTAACATATTTAATTATGTAATCTTTCTGAAAATTTTTAATGTTATCTAAGGCAATAAATTTTTCAACAGCAGATGATTCTGGGTTTGATAATGTTAATTTAACAAGGTTATTAAGATTATTAAATTGCGATTGTTGTTTTGGACTAAAAGATAATTTCTCAACCACTTTATTAAAAAGTAGATTACTATTTTCAAGTTGTTTTAATAATCTGTCATTAATTTTTGGAGCGGTAGTTTTATGGTTAGAGTTAGTCAAATACATTGCTACAAGAGTTGATGCAGTAGCAATAGTTGCCATAACAACAGCAGCCGTTCTTTTCTTAGTTATTTTGTTCATTATTTATCCCCTTCTTTATCTTCATGAATTTTTACCATGAAATCAAAATGATCATATGCCTTTAAAATTTGTGGTTTGTTCCATTCTTTTCCACCACGTTTACCTTTTTGATTATTGCTTGGATTGTAATCAGGATAACCACGGCTTTGTTGATTGTTTGCTTGTTTTGTTTTATCAGTTCACCTTGCCGCAAACATTTCGGCAAAAACATATGCCTTAATATTGACATCATCTGGATGAGCTTGAACTAGTGGGTTGTTATTTATTTTATTTTCCTCCATAGCATCTTTTGGAGGATAGAAATATCATTTTGAGTGACCCGATAAAGTCATTTTAAATGATGCATCGTTTGCATTTATATTATTTTGAATTAATAATTCATATCATGTGTGTAGCACACCAAAATCCTTTCTTCCATTTTCCTCAAAAACAACTGGTATTGTATATCCGAAAGGAATTCAGTTTCTAAAGGTATTATTATTTATAAAATCAAGATCAGCCCCTGTTTGTGTTCAATATGAAAACATTTTGCCATTCGATAACATTGCATGTTTGAAGTTTCTGCCACTACCATCTTCAGCGAAGATAAAGCCTTTTGAATTATCTATTTTAATTTTATATTTTAAGTTATTATGTGAATTTGAAAGATCAAAGTTTTTGTATTCATTCTTCATTGCTTCTTCTAATGTTAATTTATACAAATTAACATTTTGAGGCTTCTGAAGCTTACCAAATAATGAATCATCTCATTGCTGGCTACTAAACGAAACATCCTCACGAATGAATTTAAGATTGTGGTTTAATAGATGTTTATTTGCACCTTCCGCAATGGCATTCATTAGGTTAACATTCATATTTCTATTGTTTCAACCCGCTTTTTTTGCCTCAAATATTTTATGTTGCTTAACAAAATCTTCATTTTGTCGAAGTGTTTGGTTTTCTTGCCCTAAATCAGTTTTTGTAACCCTAAAGAATGGCAAAGTTTTAAATGTAATTCAAACATCATTAAATGTTAAAGTTCTATCAGCTACATCATTGAAAAAGTTTTGATTTGAATGGCTTGAAGGATGCTTATATACAACCTTAAGATTAATTTTTGTCTTCTTGGTTGAAGTATCGGTTTGTAAGAATTCAGGTGCTCATGAATTAGAAGTTGCAGTTCTTGTAATAAACACCCTAACATTAGTGGTATTGTAAGGTAAATTTCCGTTATTTTTTAGAATAGCAAAGACATCAAATAAGTTAAGCAATCCTTGATTTTGCGTGATATCTAATTCAGTTACATTTGATTGATTATTTATCTTGTTAATTTCTTCAACAAAGTTTTCATACAAAGTACTTGATTTAGGTTTTATTTCCCTTATTTTCTCAGCATTATTTTTATTCAAATAATCAAATAAGAAAATATTATTGCTTGAATCATTAATTCAACTATTTAAATTATTAAGATTTGAGAAAATAGCTTTTAGTGCTTCTTGCTTAGCAGCTACAGAAGAGTTTTTATTCATCAATGCCTTATCTGTATTTGATTGTTGCGTTACGGCTGAATTATGTATTGCGTTGTATGAGTTAATTATATTAGCAAAGACACTATTTGATGAATTGTTTTGTTTGAAATTATCTCCAGCAACCAAATTAAGCATATGCTCAAGCACACTTTTAGAAACAACCTCAGTATAGAAATTAATTAAATTACCAACTGCTTTTTTAGCGGCATCCAAATTGCCAGAACCATATATTAGATTATCGATTGCTTCTAGAGCGGTAATTATTTTTTCAATAGCTTCATAGTATTTCTTAAAATCATCTTTTACTGCGTTCTCAGTCGAGGCATTAATATCTTGATTAAAGTTTATATTTAATTGCTGTACTGCAAGATTGTTAAAATCAGAAGGAAGAGCAGTATTTGCTTGGTTTATCTTTTGAATATTTTGTTTAATATCATTTATACCATTAATATTATCGCTGCTTGTAGTATTTAATTTTCCATCTAATAATTTTATTATGTTAAAGATATTGTTCGTACTTTGATCTTTCATTTCTTCATTAAATAAATTAATTTGGATCTTCAATTGTTCGGCAGCATTCTTTGTTAATGTTTTAATAGCTTGATAGTCATTTTCTAAGGTATTCGAGGTATTTCTTAACTCTTGTGAAATTAACTTATAGTTTGAAGTATCTTTTTTTAAGACTTGACCAGCTAAGGTCACATTATTTTCAAAACCATTAATCAACTTATCAATATTAAATAAAACACTTAATTTTTTAGCTCGCTCAGTAGTCAACTGCTTATGTCTATTATCTATTGAAACTTGTTGTGATTTAAACAATTTAACATACGAATCCAATCTATTCTTGACAATAGTTAAATGAATTTTTTCGAATTTAATGATTGCAGCTATTTGATTTTTAAGAGCTTCTTTAGCTTTTAATAATTTTTCGTTAGCATCTTTAATGTTTGCTAACGTATCAAGAGATAAATTAGTTGACAACGAAACTGCATCATTAGTAAAGCTCTCTTGCAAAGGCGTCTTTGTTTTATCAGATCCAATATTTGTGTATGAAGAAGTTAGAAAATTATTTGCTTCATCAATTTGTACTCTTAACTCACGTAATTCTTCACGTTTTTGATCCTTAAGTTTTTGAACTACACTTTCAGTTGGATTTGTAAGTTTAAAGATAGAAGCTAGTTTATTTTCTTCATTATGTGTCTCATTTTTTAAATTATTTTTAGCTTCATCGACCGCTTGCTGCAACGAAGTATATAAATTCATCATTGTAGCACTTTCCTTGGTCTTGTAATCATTATCGGAGCTAGTTGGTATAAATGCTTCTGCTTGAGTTATAGCTTTTTTAAGTTCGATGCTGTTTTTTAGACTAATATCAAAGCTATTTTTTCCTACTTCTAAATAAGTTTCTTTTAGGGCTTCCAAGCCACGAACATCAATAGCATCGCGGTTGCCTAATTCAACTAATAAATTTTCAAGAATTTTTCTTAATGGTTTTTTAGCTTCTTCATCTAGGTCATTTGAGCTTGTTAATTTACTTAATTTATCTGAATATGAAATTAAAATATCAATCTTCTTAGCATTACTTTCAATTAATTTATGTTTTGCTTCAATTTCAAGAGTAATCAAAACTCCAAAGTAAAAATTATCTTTCGATTGTGCTGCTTGTGTTTTTTCAACATTATTAAATTCTGTTTCAAGAGTTTGAATAGCATTGGTTAAAGCTTCTGATTTGTTTGCTGCAGCCTTACCTTTTGTGACTTGTTCCTTAGCACTTGCAACAACAACAGCCAAATCAGCATACTTTTCAAATAGCGAATGTGAAGATAAAACTTCTGATTTTATATTATCAATCGCATTTATATCGGCAGCATTAATAACCTTTGAAATAGCATCTAATCTCTCTTTGAATCTAGTAGTTCTATCTTTTTTCAGTTCATCAAAAATCGTTTGGTTTTTATCCTTATATTTATCCAATGTTGTTAGCATATTATTTTCATCACTAAATGCTTTTTCAATTTCAGTATATGCTGTTTTTCTTGAATTATATAAAGCTTGGTATGCAAGATGTTGGCTTTCCAGCGTTTTAGTTGCTGCGTCAATTTTTGAAGTTATAGTAATAGGTGCAAATACATCAGCTGGTAGTTCGGGAATTGAGTCATTTACAAATTGACCTATGTTTTTCTGATCAATTTCATAACCATATTTTTGGCCTTCAAAACTAAACTCTCCTAACGAATCATAAGTTGCTAAGATTGTTCTTTGTTTTTCGATTAATCTCTTGAATTTGGTTACTATTTCATCTAGAATTTGCATTTGATTTAGGTCGCTATTTACCTTTGAATCTTTTGCAAATGATTCTAACTTTTCAACATATTTGGTTAGCATCTCTTTAGCAGCGGCTGCGCCAGTATTGTTTCTGCCTTCTTTATAGGTCATGCTTGATGATTCATCTTTTAGAGTTTTTATATTATTGTTTAATTCAATTATTTTCTCTAATCTCACAACTAATGAAGATAAATCAGCTTTCTTTTGACTTAAAATTGAAAACTTAGATGGATCATTATATGAAGTCTTAGCATCATTTATTTGTGTTTCAAATTGTTTCTTTAAATTATCAAAAACATCCTTAATGGGACCATCAGTAACTGAAAGTTTTGCTACTTTTTCCTCATTTTCCTTAACTGCCTCTGCTAGCGATAAAATAGTTTTAAGATTTGTTTTTACAATTTGAAGTTTTTTATTTACTTCATTAACTTCTTCAACATATTTAGCTTTATCATTGTTATAAACAATATCCTCAAGTTCTTTAGTATATTTTGAAATTAATCCATTAGTTCCAATTAATGATTCCTTAACCATAGAATCATATGTTTGCGCATTAAACTTGCCTTCCACTTCTTTTTTGAATGCCTCAAATCTATCTCTTTGGTTTTGTTTTAATTGCTCAAAAGGTACTGATTCTGCAAATGCATTGCGTAGTTCAGTGATCTTATCTTCAATTAGAGCTGTAGAAGCATTTTGGCCAGGAACTGACTCAACTAAAGCATCTGCTAGACGTTTGTATGCATCAGCACTTCTACTATTATTTTTCTTTAGCTCTAGTAATCTTTTTGAAACAGCTAGTTGTTCTTCGATTAGATTTCCTAGTGTTTCCATTCGTTTAGTTTCGGCTAAAACATCATTTACATCTGTAGAGTTAACCTTAGGCATAACTTCGTTGTCTGCATGTGTGACAGTTTCACTAATGTTTGCAATAAAGCCTTCAATAGTTAAGTTATTTTCAAAATTAACCATTGGAGACTCATTCATTTTATTTTTTAGCTCATTTAGTTTATTATCAACTTGTGATTTAGTATTTTTAAATTCATCTTTTCTAAAACTAATATCAACTTTTGAAGCTAATGCTTGCAATTCTTCGAATTTAGCTTTATCATAATTTGATTTATTAAACTTATCTTGAGGATCTGATTTTTGGCTACTAATTAAATCATCAAATTTTATTTTTAGTTTTTGCAACTCTGACCCATTAGTTAAACTAGGTGTTTGTACTAAAACCGAAAAATTATTATTTTTTTCTTCATTTAAAAATTTATCAATTTGCTTTTCTAAACGATTTTTGGCATCATTAAATAAACTGTGAATTTCCTGTTTTTTAACCATAAATTGATTAATTAAATATTCAATTCTTTGTTTTTGATTAACAAGGTCAGCCTTTGTTGTGCGGTAATTTGAAATATAAGCGCTAAATTTAGCGATTTCTTCTTCTATTTCCTTATCAATCTTTTCAAAAATATATCTTTGTGATTTATCATTTTGGTCTGATTTATATTGATTATCTCTTACAGCTTGTAAGCGTACAATAGCATCCTTAACTTCTTTCGATATTTCAATCTTTGCATTAATTTCATTTAAGGCAATAATTTTATCATTAATTTCAGCTAAGGAATCATTCAGCGATCCTCTATTAACATTTATAACTTGTGTAAAAGCGGTATATAACTCAAAATATTTAGTCTTATCAACTTTTGATAACTCAATAGCAGACAATTTTGTTTTTTCCAGTAAGCTATGTTGTGAACCAATTTTAGCTACTATCTTATTAGTGTCATTAATTATATTTTGATAGTTAAAAGTGATACGTTGTGCTGTGCCATCAATTTGGAAGTTCTTTGATTCAATTTCCCTTTGAATTGCCTTAATTTTTTCCTCTTCAGTTTCTTTGATTAATTTATCATATAAACCTTTTAGTTCGCCTTGTAAAGCATCAATGCTTGAAATCATACCATCAATAGTTTTTTGAGCACTATCAATAGCACTAAGACCATCTTCACTAGCTTTTTCGAATATTGATATATCACCATTAATTAAGGCAAACGGATCATTATTAATTTTTAAATTGTTGGATAAATCAGCATCAGCAATTTTATTATTTCCTAATAAAATTTTTTCTTTAGTTAATTTGTCTTTTGCTACTTCAAGTTTAATTTTTTGAGTTTGATTAGCGATATCAACATTTTGTTTTGTAATTCATGTCTTATTATGAATCTCAGGATTATATAATTGTTTTTCAATTATTGTGTGATATTTTTCAATTAAAGCATCTGTTTGGGTATTTAAAACTTCGAGTCTATCAACTGTTGTTCTTATTTGATCTCTTGCTTCCATTGTTTTAAATAAATTATTATTAGTCGAATCAGCTTTTAGCGCATGATACACTTTTTTTGCTTCGTTATTTTCAACTTCAAGTTGCTTAATAGACAATTCGAATGTTGCCGCAACCTCGATAGATTCACGTAAAATATCAAATTTATTGGATATTAATTGGCGCTTGTCGCTCTTTTCTTTTTCTGATAAAGTTTTATCATCTTTAATAGCATCAACTTCCGCTTGAAGACTATTTAATGTTTCTAAAAATTTAGATTCAACAGGAGTAGTTTTACCTTCTTCACGTCGAGACGAAAATGTATCATCAATAAGTTGAGCAATGATTGCTGATTGAGTTGATGATTCGAGTTTTGAACGTTTATTTTCAAAATCATTCAAAGCTGTTGATAATTTAGATTGAATATCATCCAAATCATGTTGTGTTGGATCGGCTAGTGCTTCATCAGCTAATCTCTTCAATTTTTGAATTTCATTTAATTCCTTACCCAAATATGTTTTAACTTTTTCTTTATTTTTAACAATAGCCAAAATTTGAGCAGTTTCATCCTTTGTATTTTCTAATCTTTTAGCACTAGCCACTTTCTTAGAATATTCATCCTGTAATTTTTTGAGCTTAGCAATCTCTATTTCTTTTTGTTCGTGGGTAAGCTTATAATCTTCCATAATTAATTTAATATCAGCACTAATACGTGCTGTTTTAAATGATAAATCTTTAGCCACTGGCGAGTCAGGATTATTTTTTCACTCTTTTTTTATAGCTTCCAATAACTTGTTATTGTCTTCAAAAATCGGGCTAGATTGATGCGACAACCTTGCAACATCAAAGAAATCAAGAGCATCCTTGATTAAACCACCCGCTATCGCTTTTTGACCATTAGGTAAAATAGCTTTTTCATCTTCAAAAACAGACATTTCCTTACGTGTTGCAGTTGAATAAATTGAAGCCAATCCTAATAATTTAGTTTTTAAACTATCATATGTTTTTTTGATGGTTGGATAATATTTATTTATATTAACGATTTTTGAAACTTCTCCTTCGATTCCTTCAATAATAGTTTCAATTTCCTTCTTGTTGGCAATTCTTTCATATTCACTATATTCCTCAAATTTACTACTTAAATCCGCAAGAGAAGTATTCTCAAAGTCAATTTCATTAATAGCTAAAAGTGCTTGTTGCACATTTAAAAGCGTAGAATCATCATTTACAAAAGTTTTGTTGTATCTATTTTTTCCAGATGTAAAGTTCAACTGTTTAGATAATATGTTGAATTGTTCTTTATAGAAATTTTTAAGGGTATTATTAGTGTCAATATCACTTAATATCTGATTTATAGTTGAAACATATTGAAAGAAACCGGCACTACTTTTGAATTCTTGATTTTCAATTTTGTCAATAAGCTCTTGTTTAAAATTTGCATCTTGAATTTTATTAATTTCTTCCTTCGCATCATTAAGTAATTTATTCGCAATAGCTATTTCATTTAACGCCCTATACAAATCGGAATGAATTTTATATGCTGGAGTTTTTAATTTGTTAGTTGAAGGGTCTGTATCTTTAACCTTATTATTTGCTTGCATAATAGCAAAATCAATAGCACCAATAAACTTGCTATCAACCTGTTGTTTAATTTTATCTGCTTGTGCAATTAAGTCTTTCACCTTGTTTAAGGTAGTTTCATCACTGCCAAAATAGTCTGATGTTTTGTTGATTATTGTTGATATATAGTCACTTATAACTTGTGAAGCCGTTATTTTTTTTGAATCTTGCAGTCCTATAACTTCAAATGATAGATTTCCTTTATTTTCTATTACAAACTTCTTAATAGCATCTAGTTCATCATAAATGATTTGCTTTATTGTCTGGTCTAAATCCATTGTTGCAACTTGGTTTTTTGCCTCAACAATTTGTGAATAAATTTTTTGAATTTCACCTTCATTATTAATTGATTCATCTTTAAATAAATCATTACTTTGTGTTGTGAACAATGTATCCAAGACATCAACAACACTATCCCTAGATAAAACATTTTGTTCAAGTTTGCCGTTGATAAAATCAATTAATTTTAGAACCTTAACATTCTTAATACTGATATTAAGTCTATCTGTTTTTTGAATATTCTTTAGGACAAAAACATTCATTTTTAATTCTAGATCAAATGCTATCTTGTCTTGCTTAGCAATTATTTTTTCAACCTCATCAGCAAATTTTTGTTTATCATCATAAGTTTGCTGACTAGCATTATAGATGTCTAGTTGTTTATTAAACTCATTTTTTAAATCTGGTGACTTAACTAAATTGCCTAGTTGTTCTATAGCATCACGTGCTATTTTTGCACTGTTTGAATCAACAAGCATTAAACTGCTTACCATACTTCTTAAAATATTTCTTTGATCAAGCATATTTCTAATGGCCGAGACAGCGTCAGCTGTTTGATTGCTAATTTTATTTGCGATTAATTGATTTGCATAGTTAATTGCTGTTTGTAATTTATTTTTTGATTGCTCCGAAAGCATTTCATCATACTTATTTAAAAATATTCTAGCCTTCTTTTGCTCTTGAACCAAGTCATCATGAGCTTTTGTATCTATTGACTTATATTCAGTATTATGAAGAAAAGGAACAATAGCAGCTAAAGTAATAGCTGGTATTGCAGTTAATAAAGAAGTTACAATAACACCTTTTTTTACTTTTCTATGCTTCTTTTCTAAATCTAAATTTCTTTCATTCATGTTTCCTCCTTTATTATTTAACCAAACAAGTTAAATAAACCTTTACTGCGTTGTGCTACGGTTCATAATAGCCCATCACTATCTGTATTCATGTAAACCAAGTAATCTGCTAAATATGCTATTGCTACACTTAACAAAGCAAGAAATAAAAGAATAAAAATTGTTCCAATGATTATTGATACCTTTATTTTTCGATTTATGGCTTTTTCGCTTGCTAAATGAACAGGCTTTACATTGTCCATAATTTTGCCCTCCTCCATTATTTAAATTGAAAATTTAACTGTTATTGAATACAATAAAATTTTTGTAAATTCATTTAATAGTTTAAACTAAAAAACATATTTTTTAAATAAATACTTATTTAAGTTCGCATTTTTTTGCTTATTTTAAGCGCTTTTTTTAAAAAAATAATTAATTTTTGGGTTAAAAAATGTTTTTTTTTTTTTTTAGAGCTTAATTTAAGTTGAAAAATAATTATTTGTAATAATAAAATACTTAATAACAAAAAACAAAATATTTTTTTCTTTTAAAATATAGAATTTATAATTTTTAAGACAAAATTGCTAATTTTGTTAAATTTTAATGTTTAAGAATATAACACAATTTAAGGAATTATCTATATTATAAAAATCCCTAATATTTTGTTTTTTTAAGTTATTTTAGAATTATTTAGAATTATAATTATTAATATTAAATTAATTATTTTATTATTTATGGAGTATAAATAAAATGAAGGCAAAAATAGCAATTAACGGCTTTGGTAGAATAGGCCGCTTAATCTTTAGAAAAATATGAAATGATGCAGATGTTGAAATTGTTGGAATTAACGACCTAACTGATGCAAAAACATTAGCACACTTATTAAAATACGATACAGCTCACGGCGTGTTTCCATTTAGTGTTTCAAACACTGAAAAATCAATAATTGTGGAGGGTAAAGAGTTTCCAATATTTAGTGAAAAAGATCCGGCTCAACTCCCTTGAAAACAATTGGCAGTCGATGTGGTTGTTGAAGGTACAGGTAGATTCTTAACAACTGAACTAGCCCAACTGCATATTAATGCTGGAGCAAAAAAAGTTTTAATTACGGCCCCTTCAAAAAGTGCGGATGTAAAAACTATAGTTTATTCAGTTAATGAAAATATTTTAACAAAAGACGATGTTGTTGTTTCTGGGGCATCATGTACAACAAACTGTCTAGCACCTGTTCTAAATGTTTTAGAAAATGAATTCGGTATTGAAAAAGGCTTCATGACCACTGTACACTCATTCACTGCAGACCAAAGATTACAAGATGCACCTCATTCAGATTTAAGAAGAGCGAGAGCTGCTTCCTCAAATATGATTCCAACCACAACAGGTGCGGCTAAATCGATAGGTAAGGTTATCCCAACGCTAAAGGGTAAAATGAATGGTATTGCTTTAAGAGTTCCAACTATTACAGGGTCAATTATTGATGTTACTGTTGAACTTAAAAGAGATACAACTGCCGAGGAAATTAATAAGGCAATGAAAAATGCAAGTTCAGAATCTTTTTTCTATACTGAAGATCCTATTGTTTCTAGTGATATTATTGGTTCAACCGCTGGTTCAATATTTGATGCTCAATTAACTCAAGCATTAGAAGTTGATGGCAAAAAATTATACAAAGTTTATGCATGATATGATAACGAATCGTCGTTTGTTAATCAATATATAAGAACATTAAAGCATCTAGTTAACATAAAATAAACAATAAAAAACCTGCTTTAAGCAGGTTTTTTTCTAATTATTTTGTCTTAAAGATATCATCAAATATTTCTTCATAATACTTCACAGGTACAAAAGTAACTTCTTTTTTAACTTCCTCTGGTACATCAACTAAATTTTTAATATTGTCATATGGAATAAATATTTTTTTAATTCCAAATTGACATGCAGCTAATGATTTCTCTTTCAGTCCACCAATTGGTAATACTTTACCTCTCAACGTTATCTCGCCAGTCATACCAATGTTTGCGGGAACCGGTTTTCTAGTTAGCGCACTAATTATAGAAGTAGTAAATGTAACACCGGCTGATGGTCCGTCTTTTGGAATAGCGCCCGCTGGTACGTGGATGTGAATTGCCTTATTATCAAAATCAAAATTAATTCCGAATTTTTCAGCATTTGCTCTCACATAACCTAAGGCAATTTGTGCAGATTCCTTCATAACTTCCTTTAAATGACCGGTTAATTTTATCCCGTCTTTGCCCGGAAATGTAGTAACCTCAATGGCTAGTGTAGAACCACCAAAGCTTGTGTATGCAAGGCCATTAACAACACCAATTTGGTCTCTATTTTCGTTTTCATCATCTTCGAATCTAATTGGGCCTAAGAAATCAACAACAACATCTTTAGAAACTCTAAATTCATCCTTAATTTCATTATCTAATATTTTCACAACTATTTTACGAGCTATATTATCTAATAAACGTTTAAGCTCACGGACACCACTTTCTCTTGTATATGAAAGAATTATAAATTTTATAACCTCATCATCAATTTGGATTTGCGATTCCTTAAGCGAATTCTGTTCTAAAACTTTGGGCATTAAGTGTGCTTTAGCTATTTCTAATTTTTCGGCAGTGGTATATGTTGACAATTCTAGTAATTCAACACGATCAACTAATGCAGGTGGGATCGAATCAAAATAGTTGGCAGTAGCTATGAATAAAACCTTTGATAAATCATATTCAAGGTCAAGATAATGATCTTGAAAATTAGCATTTTGTTCAGGGTCAAGAACCTCCAACATAGCGCTTGTTGGGTCACCTCTAAAATCAGAAGACATTTTGTCTATTTCATCAAGAAGAATAACTGGATTAGAAACACCTGCCTTTTTAATAGCGGAGATAATTTTCCCAGGCATTGCCCCAACATAGGTTTTTCTATGCCCTCTAATTTCGCTTTCATCTTTTACACCACCAAGCGATACCTTGATAAATTTTCTTTTTAAAGCTTCTGCAATGGATTTTGCTAATGTGGTTTTTCCTGTTCCTGGAGGACCGATCAAGGTTAAAATAGGAATATTATTAACTGGATTATTCAAGGTATCACCAGTTTTATGAACGAATAATTTTGTATCAATAAAATGGTCAGAATCATTTTTAATAGGCAAATAATCACCAGTTTCTTTTTGATTTTGTTTGTGAGTAAGAACTGAAATAAATTCTAAAATTCTCTTTTTTGGTTTTTCAAGTCCAAAATGGTGTTTATTTAAAACTTCTCTAACATGATTTATATCAATTAATTCTTTACTTACTTTTCTTCATGGTAATGCTAAAATTAAATCAATGTATGTTTTAGAGATATTTGCCTCTGGGCTCGAAGCCATCATGGCAGCCAAGCGAGCTTGTTCAGTCTTTAATGCTTCGATTACATATTTAGGAAACTTGCGGCTAGTTTCTGGGTCTTTTTCCATATTTTCGGCATTATTTTGTGATTCATCATTAAGCATTTGTCTTAACTGCTTCATCTTTTCACGAAGAAGAAAATCTCTTTGTGAGCTTTCCATTTCTTCATTTAATTTCTTAGTTATTTCTATGTCAATATTTGTTGACTCTTTTTTTCAAGCTAATCTATCAGCGATATTTTTAATAAGATCGTAAATATCTAAAGACAAAAAACCTAATAGTTCATCTCGGGTAAAGGCTTCTCTAATAATTGCAAAATTTTTTCATATCAATTCATCGATTTTTTCTTCCTTGTTATATTTAACCAGTGAATTCATTTGCATTGCAAAATCTTTGACTTTTTCAAAGTTAAATACCTGTTTAGAAATTGACGAAAAATTTTTATCTGTTTGCGGTTCAAGTTTTAAAACAAAATTATTTAAGTATTCAATAGAATTTTTTATTTTTTCAATATCAACCTTTTGCCCTTTTTCATTTTTGTATTCAAATGAAGCATATATTAGCGGTGCTTCCGGGTTGGTATCAGACGAATGAATTTCATTAATTTTAACAATTTTATCTGCATCAAGGCTTATTTTATAAACGCCTTTATTTTCCGATGATTCTTTGATAAGAGCTACAATGCCATAATCTTCTAGCATTGACGAAGAGGTAATTACTTCAGCATTTATATATTGCTCCTTAATAAAAGTTATTAATATCTTATTATTAGATTCCTTACTATCCAATGCACTTTGTAAGGCAAGAACCGAATTTTTCTTTCCCACTCTTATTTCATCCATTGATTGTGGCAGTATTATCTGCTTCTTAACTGGTATAAAAGGTAATTGCATTTTTTTCCTCATTTCATTTTATTAAATTCTATTTACGTTATTATTTTTATTTGCTAATTTAGGAAAAAATAGCGAATTATTTTGAAACAATAACTAATGCCGGTTTAATAGTTCTATCATTTAGTTTATAACCAATATTTTTTACTTCTAAAATTGTATCTTTTTCTAAATCTGATGCAACCAATTCATAAACTTGATGAATATTAGAATCAAACTTATCACCAACACTTGGAATAATTTTATTCAATCCAAAATCAAACAGAATATCTTCAACCTGATTATATAACATATGAAATCCGACGATAAATTTTTTCAATGTATCATTATCAATTTTTTTAGCAGCAAGAATTGCTTTTTCAAAATTATTTATAGGTTGAATTATATTTTCCATAAAAGATTGAAGTGCATATTTCTTTGCTTCAGCAATTTGTTTTTCTTGATGATCATTATTTTTTTGTTTATGATCACTAATTAAGTCTTGGGCCTTCTTTTGAATTGCAATAACCTCATCCTTAAATTTATTAGCTTCGATTATTGATTTAACTCTTAACTCCTCTTTTTCGTTGTTAATTTTTTCGATAGTTTCTTCCAAAGATTTAATTCTATCTTTTTTTTCTGAAAGTTCATTTGTAAGAATGGCATTTTTTTCAATTACTTTTTTTGTTCAATCATCTAGACCGGCGACTGAAACCAATTTAAGAACATAACTTTTTTTCTTAATCCTATAACTAAGTAAATCATCAGCTTCACTCTTACCTTTGTTTAATATTTCATTAATAATAGGATCAACATCATCATAATCTCAAACGTATGAAAAGTGTGTTATTTTTTCTTTATGATTTTCTTTCTCACATAGCTCAAAATTTACTTTTTCGTATTTTTTAAAATCTCACATTATTTATCTCCTTTTTGCACTATTTTTGCCAATATGTCTAACGTTTCTAATGATTCATCAATATCAATATTTTTAGGCCCCATAATTGAGATTTCCTTAATATTTTTATCGTTCTCAAAGTCAATTTTTTTACTAATAATATTTAAATTTTCTCTTGAAAAATCAAGCTTAATTTTATTGTCTTCATCCAAATTATTTTCAATCATTGATCACACCGAATGTTTTTCGATGAGATCTAATAAGTCAACCAACTCTTCACGAGATATATCTTTTGATAAAATCATTGCGTTTTTGTTATAGGTTTTATTTTGAATCTTTTCTTCAAAAACGAAAATAGTTTTTACAAACTTTTCTAATATTTTTTCATAATTGCCTATTCTTTCTTTAAATAAAGGTAACAAAGCCTTAGCTCTTTCAGCCAATTCAATTAAAGGCGTATCAATTAGTCTTTCTTTAAATAGTCGCACAGCAATTCTCAAATCATTTAAAGCAATATCATCGCTAAAATCAAAAATTTTATTTTGCACATTACCACTGCTGGTAACAATAACAATAACTGCTGAAGACGTGTCAAGAGGTGTCAATTGAATACTTTTTAATTTTTCATCTTTATTATTAGAAGTTGCAACAACAGTAAAATGTGCCATTTTACTAATCAAATTAGCAGCTTCATCTAATGTAGAATCTACACTCAATCTTTTCTTTACAAGAATATCACTCAAACTTTTATTAAAAAACTTTTTTGGATTATATGCAATATATTTCGTATAGTATTCAAGGCCCTTAGTTGAAGGTATTCTTCCACCGGATACATGCGGTTTTTCTAGAAAACCAATCTTTTCAAGATCAGACATAATATTTCTAATAGTTGCAGATGAAGAAGTCAAGTGTTTTGATTCAACTAATTTTTTAGATCCAACAGGTTCTCCTGTCTCAAAAAATTTTTCAACAATCATCTTAAAAATTTCTATGTGGCGTGCCTTTAATTCCATAAAACAAAAAACACCTCCTTAAAATTTAATAATATATATTTTAGCACTATTTTAGCACTTTATAAAGTTAATTGCTAATTTTACTACTAAATAAGTTAAGTTTCTTTTCTTCTTTATTTGATAATCTAATGTAATTGGGGATGTGTTTCAACAAAATTAATATAGAAGCAAAAACTAAAATGTAACTATGTGATCATAATGGAACATTATGGTTTATAAACGAAAGAATTCAAGATGTATAAAAATAAGGAATAAATGAATAAAAAGCAAAAATAATTGATATAACCACGGATGAAATCGAAATATATCTTATGATTAAAACTAAGGTTATATAAACCAGTACAAGCAATAAAAATGTTGGAAAATCAAATGCCAAAATCATTCCAAAAAATGAAGCAACACCTTTGCCACCTTTAAAATTAAAGTAACAAGGAAAAATATGCCCAATCAATGCTCCCAAACCTGCAAATAAAGGAATTATAAAATTACTATTTACCCCTTTTTTGATAACAAAAACAATGATTGTTGGAATAAAAGACTTAAAAATATCAAAGCAAAAAACAAGTAATGCAAATTTAAAACCAAAGACTCTTAAAGCATTTGTCGCACCTGCATTTTTTGAGCCAAAATTTCTAATATCACGATTTTTTCTTTTTGAAATAATTATGCTAATATTAATCGAGCCAATTAAGTAGCCTAGTATTAAAATTATTAAATTAACTCACACGTATTTTCAATTGAACATAAATAAAATAATACATTATTTTAGTAAATCATTATTCAAAATTAAGACAAGTATACACCAAAAAAATAAACAAAAAACATTACCTGCTTAGTAATTAGGTAATGTTTTTTGAAAACAAGGATTTTTAGCTTATAGCTTAATGTAACTAAAGTTATCGCCATCAATTTTATGTAATGATGTTACTGTTGCCTTTAAAGTTTGAAATACAGTATCTAGTTGTTTATAAAATTTTGGACCAATGTTATCATTAACCCATTTTAGAGTATCTAAATCACTGTGTCAAATATCTCCAAGGATCGCAAAATCTTTTCTCGTTAATCCATCAGGTCAATCATGAACAATTTGGCCATTTTCTAATTTTCTTTCTTTTAATTTTTCTATTGTTTTACCGTCTTTTAATACTCAAGCCTTAGGATTAATAGTTTGAGCATATCCATCATATTTACCTGATTTTGCCTTAATTGCGAAGTTTGTTGATTCAACATAAGCCACTGGTAACTTAGCGATTTGATAGAATGGAGCATGGTCTGATCAGTCTCCAGTTTCGCCTTCTTTATATTCCGTTTCAACAAATTGCGGATGAATTTTTAATTCTTGATCAGCATCCTTTATTTTGTTAGCTCTTTCTTTTGAAAGCTTATTGATGTGGTTACGTAGTAATGGAGATAAATTTCATTTATCTTTTTCAACCTTGCCATCGTCATTCAAATCATCAACAGTATTAGGAGAGTGAATATACATATAATCACCGCCTGCAACTGTATCCATATTAATCATTCCTAAAGAATTATCACGTAATTCATTTTTTTCGCCAGTTAAAAATTGTTTTACGAATGCTTCTGAGCCTAGTTTGTCAAGCTCTTCACCATCAACAAAAATTAAATGTAATCTAACACTTAGATTATCTCTATTTTTAGGATCTGAGAAATACTTTAATAAATTTAAATTAACAGTAACACCAGTAGCATTATCAGTTGCACCTCATGAAACACCTTTTGGTCCTACATTATTCATTGAGTCGTAGTGAGAAACAATGTAAAAATCTTTAATTTTTCTTTTACCATTATCAGTTAATTTAGCACTTGGGTTAATTGTTACCACAATATTATTACCCACATTATTGTATCCATTATTTGCAAATAAAAAACCTTGTGTAAAGAAGCCATCATTCTTTAAATTTTGCTTCATTGAATCAACTATTGCTTTATCTTTGGTTTCATCATATTGCACAGTTCTTTTACGTTTATATTCAGGATATGTGATTCCATTTGGAGTGTAATTAGTATAACCCATATCTGCGATTTCTTTAACTAAATATTTATATGAATAATAGCTACCATAATTATTAACTTTTTGATCTACTTTTTCGCCAAATTTGTATAGTAAATTCTTTTCAACTATTTCTGTTGTTAATCTTTTATCTTTTTCTAACTTTATTCCATCATTTAAAGTTTTTTTAGGGGATTGTTTGTTTGGATTTGGTATTGTCGCTAATGACGTTTTTTTAAAGTTATTATCATCTCCTGCTTTTCTACCATGAACAGTAGACAAGAAATTTGTAAATGTATTTCTTAGCCCTACTTCATCAGTGGATTTTGAATTATTTGGATTTGAACATGAGATTGCCATTATTGGTAGTGCAATGCCAGTTAGCCCCCCCATGGCAATTAGTGCCTTAATTGAACGTTTCATAAACTATTTCCTTTCTTAAATTGTTTTATATTTGTACAAAATAACATTCAGCAATTTGTAAAATATAAATATATTTTAAACTATATTATTTTTTTATACACAAAAATCGACCAGATTAAGCAAAAAAATATTTATAATAAAAATATTAATAATAACAATTTTTCAATTAAAATTAAGATATCTTTTAAAAAAGCATGATACAAATTTCTTAATTAAATTAAGCAATATTCGTTTCCCAATATAAGATTTACATAATAAAAATATTAACAGTTTGACAAATATAATCTAGTTGCACTTTAATAAATAATGCATATTTTCCAAAATTTCAGTGTTTTATTTTTTTATATATCTTTTCTAAAAAGTTTATAATTATGTTAAAAGAGGTATTAAATTATGAAAACATTTAAAAAGAAGAAGACTATATTGAAACTTTTTTTATCTGCAACGCCCGTTATTACAGGAGCTATTTTGCTAACTAGCTGTAGTCAAACTACAAATAAACAAGAAAAAGATAGCGGCGTTCAACAAAGCAATAGCATTGATGCTTCTATTAATCGCGATGGTTCTTTAATTGGGGAAGAATTGCGAGCTAAAGTAAATGATACAATTGCTAACGCTAACTTCACTATGACTGACAAGGCTAGGGATGAGTATAGCAGCCTTACTGATGATATTGCAAGAGACGAATATATTAATGGTTTATGAGAAAAAATTATAAAATGATTCTCTAAAAATCAAAATTCAGATGATAAAGATAGATTCTTTTTTACACCTGAAGACTTACGCAATGCAGATTTTAATGAATACATAAAAGTTTATATTCCTAATTTAGAATATTTTGCTGGAAACCATAATGTAAAATGCTACTTCGGTTATAATAGCGAAAAAAGAAATATTTTTTACTTCTTTAAAATTAAATGTTTGGATGGAAAACAAACTGAAGGGCATGGTTTTGTAGATTTAACACTACCTATTGATAAATAATATGAAAACAAGTAAATTAATACTTGCCGGAATAATTGGAAGTTTAGCGCTTCCAATTATTTCTATATCATGCGCAAAACAACAAAAAATTCTAATTGATGAATCAAAAATTAACACTAAATACTTAACAAAACTAAATGCTCAACAACTAGCATCACTGCACAATTTTGAACCCATTTTTATTAATCAAAATCAATCTAGCAAAACTTATTTAAAATATTTGGGTCAAGTTAAAAAGGTTACAAATAACAATGAATTAGAATTTAAGCCCACTCTCAAATTTAAACCAGAATTCAAATTGCAAAAATCGTGAAAACAAATAAGAACCAAATATGATAATTACAAAATAGAACGGACAAATAACTCTGCTTTTAAAAATTTTGATGACTTATTTACTCAATATGACTTTAAGGAAATAAGAAAAGCAGGAGGATATTCTAACCTTTGATTTTATTTCCTTGCTAACAAAAACAAAGATACAGATTATTACCGCGTTTATGATCCATATTTTTTTGATTTTCAAACAGTAATATTTCGTCTTGTTAACGATATAAAAACAAACAGCGGATTAATGAATAAAAATTCCCTTTTAAATAAAGCAGGTGAAGCCTTTATTACGCGTAATATTTTTAACAATGAATTCATTCAAGCCAGTTCTTGATTAAGGCCTGAAAATGAAATTTTTAGAAATACATTTATTAATTTTCTTATTTTATATTTAAATAAATTTGACCTTAATATTAAAAAAATTAACATAGATTGAACAAAGGCGAGAGTTCAGGAAAATGATTTTTCAAACCAAAGTTTTATTAGTTTTCAAATTGAAGACATTATTGATTTTGATGATAAAAGCATTGTAAATAATGCAATTAAAAATAAAACCTTTTATATTAATGGTTTTAGAAATTATGCCACTGAACAAAAATTCGGTGTTGGCAATAATGGTCTTAGCGAAACACTACCTTTATTTAATGATTATGTAAAAAATCCATTTTTAATCATAAAACAAAATGAAAACATAAACCTAGGAAAGGATATAAATTCATTTATCAAAGGCTATAATAGCATCGATTATTGAAACTCGAGAGGTTTGGTATATTTATTTTCTAATTTTAAAGATTACCTAGAATTCGATATTCCAGACATATATAAGAATATTGATGAAAAATATAAAGTAATAGATATTCAATTTACAAACTACTATGAAACTAGCCAATTAATCAAAATGATTATTAGGGTTTTTAAAAAAGATAAAACAACAAAAGACTACGTACTATTAAGTTCAAACTTTGACGACCATGGACACTTTTTAAAGGCTATATCAACTAAGCTGGCAGCTGTTGATAAATTAGAAAGTAGCGACTATGCAATATATAGAAAAGAAAAAAAACCAACCTTCAACGGCATAAAACTAGATGATTTTGTTAATAACCCCTTATTTAATTCGCTAATAAATTATGCCTTAATAAATTGAAAAAAACACATTGTTAATCCGAATAGCAATACACAGGATCAATTAAAACTCTTAACTGCTTATTTGAACAATTACCTTCTTGCATATGCTCTCGAAATTCAAAATTCAAATCTTAATAGCGGAATCAAAAAGATAGAATTATCCAAAAATGAAACCGTTGGAGATGAAACTACTTTAAAATTTTATTTTTACAAATTTAACTCAGAAAAAGATTTTCTTTACAAAAACAAGGGCGAGAAACCTTTTTATTATATAGATATAAAAGTAAAAAATTTATTTGAGTTTAGTAACGAAACACCAGTTTTTACAATTGTTTCTAAAGGACACTATAATGAAAAAATATAATATTTTAGCTTCCCTTTTAATTCCTTCAATCGGGTTACTAACTATCTCATGCAATGCAACAAGCAGCGAAATAAAATCATCGAAAAATGTACAAGGTTTTAAGGCAAATGAAGATCTCAATCCCTTAGAAATGCAATTTGATAAAAAAATAACAAAAACTGCTTTAGAAATAAAAAAAACAATGCGGACTTTTAATTATGCTTACTATACCTTTTTTGAAAACTATGATATAGTCAAAGATAAACTAAAAGAATTAATTGAAGAGCAAAGTATAAGCCAAAATAAAGATGGGCTAACAAAATATTACAATTCTTTTTGACATAACAAAAATCCTAAATTACTCAATGATTTTTCAAGGCTACTTGATGATTTTTACAATCTTTTTAATTCAGCTATTAAATCTCTATCAAATCTTAATTTTTATTTGGAACAATTCAAATTTGATAATGATAACTTAAAAAAACTAACAAAAGACCAATATACTAGCAAACTAGATGATGATTTTAAACAATATATCTATAACAAGGATTTTGCTGATAATATTTACGCAGCTAAAAAAATACCAATTAAAAATTTAATGATTGCCTTAAAAGAAAAACTAGCGCAAATATCAAACATGATAAAGAAACAAGAACTTAAAAACTTCTTAAATAAATATCACAAGGCAAAAATTTTCATTTATGACAATATCAACCATGTAAATCTTGACGTTAATATTGATTTAATAGTTTCTAATCTTGAAGAAAACAACCAACAAGAATTCTTTTAACTTCTACTATAGGTCTAAAAAAATATTAAATATAGCTTGTAGCCCAATTGACTGCAAGCTATTAAAATAAATAAAAAACTTAAGAGAAAAAACTTAATCAATTTCCATTGGGATTTTTGCATTAACTTCCTCATTAACACGTAAATCAAAACAAATTACATCATAAAATAAATCGATCTGTCTCGTAATAGTATCAACCTTAAATCTAATATCAATCCGATGAGATTTGCTAACTTTTGTTATATCGGGTTTATGAAGAAAAAAATACTTTTTAAATTCAACATCATTAGCAATCTTATCACCATCATCATGTTTCTTATTATTGTATTTTTTGTTAAGCTTTTCTATTACTTGAATAAATCTCGCCATTGCATTATCTTGCTCGGCATTATATTCTTTTTGCGCTTCATCAGATAACTTAAAAACAAATTCATTTCTAATGCTTGATAGTTGCGAAGCATTAAGTAACATAGGTTTTTGTCGCTGACTATCATCTATTTTATTAGAATTAGCACATGATATCAAAACAGGACTAATTGCTATGCATAACCCGATCGATAAAAAACTTAATTTTTTATTAAATAAAGATTTTCTTATTATTGATTTCATAACACATATTTTAATACAACAAAAAATTATGTTTTATTTTTTTAAAAAAGAGCAACTTATGTTTTTATTTAAATAATTTTTAAATACTAAAATATTTTTATCAATTATTGTGTAAAAAAATAAGATTAGCCAAATTAAGGAAACCTAAATTATTTTATTAGAAAAAATAATATAAAATTATTGTAAAAAATAATAAGTAAAAATAGGAGCAATATGAAAAAGAAATTATTATTACTTAGTTGAATTCCTACATTAGCACTGTTAACCACTTCATGTATCGAAACTAAACAACCAAACCATGAACCGAAGTCTGAAGATGATAATAAAAAAGAAAATAATGATAATACAAATACTGATTCTATAAATTCAAACAAAAAATCAGAAAACCAAGAACCAATTCCGTTACCGTTGCCAACACCTAAGCAACCCGAAATTTCTAAAGAGCAATCTTCGCCGGAAAATCCATTAAATCCGCATAGTAAAAAAGACAATAGCGCCCCGCAAATACCTCAATTCCCTATAATACCGCCAAACTTCCCAGGATTGCAAAAACCAAAACCAGCAATTAATAAACCGGAGTTAGAGATAAAACAAACTGAAGCATATAGAAAAATATTAGACAGATCTTTTGCTATTTCATTTAATACCATTACACAAAGTCTTGATGATGGAAAAAGAGATAAAGATGAAATTCCTTTCTTATCAACTGGAACTGGTTGAATACTTGATTATGCTTGAAAAAATGGAGTTGAAAATTCTGAAGAACTAATGTTATATATAGCAACAAATGCTCATGTATATCAATATGCATACAATGCATTAGACAATAAATTAAAAGAGACGTTTCCGGAATATTTTACTAGCGAAGAACAAAAAGATGCTAGAGTTGTTTCATTTGGTATTGGCATACCTTTGGGTGATGCTAATTTAGAACCTATCGAGTCAGGAAAACACGAAGGCAATGAAAATATTGTTAGCTATTTTATAAATTCAAATGATCAAAAATATAAAAATGGTGTAAGAGATGTAAAACTTGTTGGAGATCAAATTTTTTCAAATCCAAAAACTGTTTTTGTCGCAACGGACTTCTTTGATAAAAAAACAAATGAAGAAATATTAAAGAAACATCCAAACTATCAACCTAATATCAATAAAACCCAAAGAATCGGAAAAGACTTTGCTGTATTTGCTATAAAAATTAAATTCAACGAACTTAAAAAACAAGCCGAAACAAATCAAGATTTAAAGAAATTACTAGAACATATTAATAAAGGCATAAACAGTATTAATAATGATG
Source organism: Mycoplasma sp. 1781 (assembly GCF_053851675.1). Lineage (NCBI taxonomy): Bacteria > Bacillati > Mycoplasmatota > Mollicutes > Mycoplasmatales > Mycoplasmataceae > Mycoplasma > Mycoplasma sp. 1781. The sequence goes on along the minus strand of NZ_JBSQBC010000002.1, from coordinate 21,722 downwards.
TAACATTATTTTCATCAAAGCAATATCCTAACCATGATAAATCAAAAGTTCCCTATATTGCATATGACTACTACTCAGCCTATCTTCATAAGGAACAATATAAAAACTTTGATAGCGAAAATGAAATTTTAAGTCCAAATGCAAAAAGAATATATATAGCAGGCTTCCCTTCTGATAATGATAGTGGAAATAATCAATACTTCTGAAAAAACTATCCTAAGAACATAAAAATCGAAGATTACACTTTCACAAGTAAAAGCTTCTTAAGTAGTGCGCCAGTTGAAAATCTATTATCTGAAAAAACCATATCATATGGCATCGGTGTGCAGGCACAAGTTCTAAATAGCAGTTTATATTATGGGGCAAGTGGTTCTCTTGCTGTAAATGAATTTGGAATGCCTGTTGGAATATATTCATCTCTTTCAGCACTAACCCCCAACATTAAAGATACAACAAAATGAGGCGCCTTTACTTTTTTAGTTCAAAATTCCAATGATTTATTCTATGGACCAAAACATAATTTAATAGATGGAAGTAATAAAGAGTTATATCCAAACCAAGAAAAATCTTTCAGACAAAATCTTAAAATTTTATCTGAACAAGATGATTTCTTTAAAAGTTTTAATAAAACGGTTTTATTTGAAAACGGTGTATAGTTTCTTTTTACATAAGGATTATCAAAAATACAAAATCCCCCTTATAAACTTTTTTAAAACTATCTTCAAAATCAAGGTTTTTAATTTTCACATTCTTAAGGTATTGTAGAATTTCTAAAATTAACCCTAATTATTAGGAATCACATTTAATTTATTCCTGTGTTTCCTATTTTAAGTATAAAAAATTAAAAATCTAATCGGAATTATCGATTAGATTTTTTGTTTATTCAAAGACTAGTTTAACAGTGTTTCTTACAAGAATTTTTTTTGATTGCAAAATGTCATACATAAATGATATTTCTTTATTAGATATTTTTGTTTCAATTAAATATATATCAATATGAATTTGCTGAATGTTATTTGTCTTATTATTTGGATCAAATGAAACAATAAGTTTATTGGGCACAAATTCATTCTGCTTCATTTCTAAATATTGACCAGCATATGAGATTCTTACTTCATCATTTTTAATATCTAAAATACAGTCCATAACTTTTTCATCAGTAAATTCAATATGTGTAAATTCAGTGATATTACTTTCTTTAAAATCGACAAAATCAGTCTCCACTTTGCTTAATATTTCGCCTTCTTGTTCTGAAATTAAAATATATTTTAGCTTCATTTTTTTAGTCTTTCAAATACAATGTCTTTGCCAAAAAGATAGATAGCCTTAGCTAATTCTGGTCCATGCTCCTCATATGTTGCAGCAATTCTAATAGGCATAAATAAATCCTTACCTTTTACATTTAATTCCTGCTTTGTGTGTTCAATACACATTTGAATGTTTTGAATATCAAAATCATTTTGATGCAATAATTTACTAAATGTTTTTACGACATCTATATTGGATATCACCAATGTAGTATTATCTTTTGGCTTGGTATATATTTTTAAATTATTTTTGATCTCGTTGATTGTTGATGCTGATTGCTTGTAAGTTTCAACAAATAAATTGTTTCATTCGTCAGAAAATGGTGAATTAATTAATTTTATAATTTCTTGGTTTTCCACTTTTTTCATATATTGTTTTGAAAATCAATCCATCTTAACTATATCAAATTTAGAAGGTGATTTAGATAACCTTTCTGGATCAAATTTTTCAATTAATTCCTCATGACTCATTATTTCCTGGCTATCTTTTGAAGTTCAACCTAATAAAGATAAAAAGTTAAAAATTGCATGGCTGTTATATCCCTCATTCTTGTAATCTTCAATAAATTGCTTCAAAGTTTTATCTCTTTTTGAAAGTTTTTTACCTTCCATATTAGTAATAATGGTTAAATGTCCGAATACAGGAGGAGTTCAATTTAAAGACTCATATATTGCTAATTGCTTAGGCGTATTTGTTATATGCTCTTCGCCTCTTAGAACATGGCTAATTTCCATTTGGTGATCATCGACGACAACAGCAAAGTTGTATGTCGGATAACCATCGCTCTTAATAATAACAAAATCACCAATATCATCGCTATTAACTTCTATTCAACCTCTAACTAAATCGCTTCATCCGTAAATAGTATTTTTTTTCAATCTTAGCCTTATTGAATATTCATTATTCTCATCCCTGCGTTTCTTTTCTTCATCAGAAATTTTCAATCAATTAGGATCATATCTAAACGAAGCAATTTTAGCTTCCTCTTGTTCTTTATGCTGTTGCTCTAATTCCTGCGAATTATCATATGCCTTATAAGCGAAACCTTTGGCAATTAACTTATTAGCAATGTCTCTATAAATTGCTAATTTTTCAGATTGTCGATAGTTGCCGTATTTTTTATTAGGTTTTAGCGGGCTTTCATCTGGTATTATACCCAGTCAAGCAAGGTTTTCAAGCTGACTCTCTTCCCCACCCTCGACATTTCTAGCAACATCAGTATCTTCTAATCTAAAAATAAAAGTTCCATTAAAATGTTTTGCAAATAAATAATTAAATAGAGCGGTTCTAGCACCGCCAATATGTAAATAACCTGTTGGACTTGGGGCGTATCTTGTTCTTATTGTTTTCATAATTATTCCTCTTCAAAAAGTAAAACTAATGGTTCAGTAACATCTTGTCAAAAACCTTTTAACGAAGGTGAAGTATTTCTAACGAAAGCTCATGGTGCTTCTTCAATTTCAGGGCGAGATTCTGGAAATCGAGATTTTGATGGACTAATAACATCATTAATAAAATTAGGTGCTGCTTCAACATTTTTTCTAATTCAATATAACATAATAAAAACTGCCTTAGGGTTATGTTTATATTGAGAATATTTGGGAATAGCAGCGCCAGGAATGTTTGCGACTAATTCATCATATCTAAATGAAAAAAGGCGATAATCATATTGACCTGATAAATTAGCAAATTTTAAAAACTGAAAATCAGGTTTAATCTTATAAACATGGGATGTATCATGTGTATTATTTAATTTCCTATCATTTGTGAATAGCCTATATTTATCATCAAACTGGCTAATTGGATTGAATAAACGTTTTGAATTTAATTCATAAAATGAACTAGCACTACGTTTTTTAATTATTTTTTCTCCTTTTTCATTTATGCTAACAAAATTTGGATCATCAACAATTGATATAACCGGTAAATCAAACGTGCAAGCTGCTGATAAAACAGAGGGAGCTAAGACCGCGCCCAATGATCCTAATAAAGAAAAAATTAATATTTTTCTTTTAATTTTAGATTTTTTCATAATTATTAATTTTACTAAAATTTAAAATTTTAATATTGTTAAGTAATTAGAATTTCTCTTTTTTTTCTTTATTTAGACATAGTTAAAATTAAATAATGAAACAATTGAATATATGAAAATTCGGTTCCAAGAAGATATTAAAGATTGTGGACTTTATGTATTACAATCATTGCACAAATTTTATTGAAAAAAATGAGTTGATATAAATTTTTTAAAATATGAATCAACCTATTCTGAGGATGGGATTAATATTACCAATCTTTGTTTGTTGGCTAGTAAAATTGGCCTCCATACAGAAGCATTTAAAATTGAATGAGAAGAAATATTAAAACTCAAAACTTCTTTTCCATTAATTGCTATTTCAAAGATAGACAATTTTCTACATTATGTAATTATTGAAAACATAAGTGATAATTTTGTATTTACTTTAGATTCAACAAAAGGAAAAAGAAAAATAGAGATTAAGCAATTTAAAAAACAATTTACTGGTCTAATTATAATAGTTAAAAAACAGCAAGAATGTAATCAAAAAAATATTTATGAAAAGTTTTTTTCTTTTAAATTTAAACTTAATTTAAAGTCCTTAGTCATTGGTGTCCTATTTAGTTTCATTACTATCTTTTTAAATTTTTTACTTTCATTTATTAATAAAAATATATTTGCAAGTATTCAACAAATAAAAATATCAGAAGGACAAAAAACAATAATGTTTTTCTTTTGAATTTCAATGGTTTTGCTTGTTGTTTCCTTATTAAATAATTTTTTATTAACAAAATTAAAAAATTTAATATCAACAACAATAAAAGAACAATTTATAAATAGCATTGAGGGAGCGGAATACAAACAAATTTTAAAAATTAGCAAGAATGAAATTCTCTTAAGATATCTATCGATTGAATCAATAGCCGGTTTTTTATCGTTTATGATTTCTTTTATCTCTTCCTTTTTATTTTCTATTATCTTAGTTATACCTTTATTATTTTTTATAAAAATAAAATTCATATTAATAGTAATACTTGTTAACATAATCAAGACCTTGGTTAGCTATTTTATAAACGATAAAATTAGCTATTTATCAAAAAAGCTAACACAAAAAAGCGTTGAAGAAATAAATAAACTTTCGTTTATAGTAAAAAATGAAGATTCTTATGGACTAATGCTGTGAGAAAATCTTGAAAAACAAAGTTTTTTAAACAATATAAAAAGTTATAGAAATGTTGATCTTGATATTAATAAATTAAGTTCAATAAAAAATTTAATTTTAAGGTTTTTAAATTTGATGACAACAATAATAATTTATTGCTTTTTTTTATTACAAAAAACATCTAACCTAAGCCAATTATTTTTTATATTGCAAATACAAACAATTATTTCTGAACCAAGCAATAATCTTCAAGAATTTTTTATAGGATGAAAAATCTTTAGGAATGGTTCAACTAGATTAAATTTTATAATCAATATTCCACAATCAAGATTAAGAAATTCTATTAATAATATAATAGATTTAAAAACAATTAAATTCAAAGGGCTTTGCTTTGGATTTGAACGTCGCAATATAATTAATGATTTAAATTTTATTATTGATAAAGGTGCGAAATTGCAAGGACCAAACGGTTCCGGAAAAAGTACTTTGTTTAAATTATTAAGTGGATTTTATTTAAATTACAAAGGGTCAATTATTTTTAATAATATTGAAATCAAAGAGATAAATAAGTCTTGATTTAAGGAAAAAATTTATTTTTCAGGCAATGAATTTAATATGCCAAACATAGATTTATATACATATTTATTTTCAGATGTTAATAATAAGGAAAAAGAAAAAATATTAAAAGATACAGATTTCATCAGTATTATAAATTCGCTAAATATAAATATATTTTCTAATCTACTTTTAAACTCAAATAAGTTTTCTATGGGACAAAAACAAATTATAAAATTATTGCCTCTATTAATAAAAAAATATCAATTGGTTTTGCTTGATGAAAGTTTTGAATTTTTATCACAGCAAATGTTTGAACTTATATCTAGATTAATATGTAAAAAACAAGAAAATTGTATTATTATTGAAACAAGCCATAATAAAAGATTTTTACTAAAAAATTCCCCAACTATTTTTCTAAAAAAATAAAATTCAATTTTTTTCATTTTTTTTGTGTTAATTTATAATTATTTTTATGAATAAATTAACCATTAAAAATAACAGTTTTAGCACGTTTAAATTTGAGAAAGATTTTTGCAATATACTCAATGAAGCAAAGGTAGAGTTTAATAGTACAAAAGATTTGTCTGTTGACCTTCTTTTTGTTAATAGATTCAAAATGAAAAAACTTAATAATTTGCATAGAAACAAAAACTATACAACTGATATTTTAAGCTTCCCACTAGAAGCAGCTAATGAGTTAGATTTTCTTGAAAATTTAGAGCTTGGTCAAATAATTATTTCGCCATGAAAAATTAAAAAACAAGCAAAAAAATTTAATCATAGTTTAAAAAGAGAATATTGCTATATTTTTGCCCATGGAGTTGCACACCTTTTTGGTTTTGACCACCAAACAGAAGCAGAAACTTTAGTTATGAATACACATGTAGAAAACATTATGAAACGTTTAAACATCACTAGATATTAATAAAAATTTTTATGAGGTTTATAAATGAAAAAAATTTGTTATGTTGGTTTAGTAGGAAGACCAAATGTAGGAAAAAGTACGCTAATAAATAACATTTTAGATTTTGAGTTAGCAATAGTTTCCAATGTTGCCCAAACAACAAGAGATAATATTAAAGGTATATACAATGATGATGAAGTCCAAATAATTTTTATTGATACCCCTGGAGTCCACAAGGCAGAATTCTTATTATCAGAAAAGCTAAATCAAAAAAGTTATGAGACAATGAAGGCTGTTGATATTGTCTTATTTTTAACGCCAGCTAATGAAGAAATAGGAAAAGGCGATAAATTTATTATTAACAAAATTAAGGAAACAACAGATAGCGAAATAATAGCAATAATAACTAAAATTGATTTAATTGATAACAAAATAAAATTAGATGAAAAAGCTCATGAATTAAAAAGTTTAGGAATTAATACCGTTTTGGGTATTGGCAAAGATTATAAACAATCCTATATTGATTTAATTGATGAAATTAAAAAATATTCTTATGAAGATGATTTGCCTTTTGAGGAAGATCAATTAAGCGATGTCTCTCTTAGATTTATAGCTAAAGAAATTATTAGAGAATATGCAATTAAAAATTTATATCATGAAGTGCCGCATTCAATCGCTGTGCTAATTGATGAATTTAAAGAAAATGATAGCGAAACAATTCCATATACAATTTCAGCTACTATTTATGTAAAAAGCGAATCACAAAAAGGTATTGTAATTGGTAAAGGGGCACAAAAAATAAAAACAATTTCAATGTCTTCAAGAGAAAAAATCGCCAGTGTTTTAAAACATCCTATTAATTTGTTTTTAAGAGTTAAAGTTGATGAGGATTGAGTGGATAAAGAGGAAAAAATTAAGAAAGCTGGATATTAAAATGAAAATTCAAATAACTCATAAATTAAAGCTTTCACTCCTCTTTATTTTAATTAGCATTATTTTTGTGGTTTTTATTATTATACTTTTTTTAAAAATAAGCAACCCTTATAAAATAAGTATTTATAACTATGAATCATACCTTAATAAAAATACTATTAACAAGATCAAAAAAAACTATTCATATCATACATTTAAGAATCTTGATGAATTTACAAGAGCAATAAAAAATAAAAAAGCTGTAGCAGGGGTAAATTCTGATTATCAAATAGCTCAACTTATCGTAGAAAACAAATTAAAAAAGATTAATTTTAAAAAAGTTTTTGATGTTAATTATGATGCAAAAAATAAAAAAGAGATCATATTAAATCTTTATACTAATGACGTAAAAAAACAATTTGATTTTTTTGATAGTTGAATAATACAGGAAATAAAGAGAATTAATCCAAATAATAAAATTGACAAGTTAAACTTTAAACCTTTTCTTTATTATAAAGATAAGGAAGTTATTGGCTTTGAAGCAGATAATAAAGAAGGTATGGACCATTTTTATGAATTTTTAATTCCTTATTTTACTCTTGACAAAGGTATAGCCTATAATCCTGAAAATTCAGAAATTTCAAAATCTACAAGAAATAATATTAAGGAAAATGCTGATTTTAGTGATATTAAAGACGGAAAAAATTGATTTGATCTAATAAATTCATTATCAAAAAAATATAAAAATCCAAAATTTTACTGAACTGATTGATTTCTTGACAATGCCATGATTGGTCAATTTTATAAAAATCTAATTGACAATGGAAGCCAAAAAAACTCATTCGGAAAATGAAAAGATTTAAACAAAGAGAACTACAAAAATATTATTGATCACTTTGCAAAATTTGTCAATGTTTCAACTGGCAATAATATAAAAGACACAAAAAGAAATAAACTTATAACTGATGGACAGGAAATTGTATCGGGCATAATTGAGCCAGCACATGGAAAAGCTGATGTTGCAATAATGTATAATGGCGATGCACTTGATGCTTATTATGGAAAGGATAACTTTGCAAATTTAAATCAAAGTAATAATATATCGTTTGTTCGGCCTAAAAATACATATAAAAATATTGATGCATGAATCATTTCACAAGACACAGATGATAAAGAATCAGACGCTCTTCTAGAAACGCTAAAAAACCTTGTTTTTGGGGATGTTAGTTTAAGCTACCAACAAATATATAATAAATACATAAATAATGTTTATAAAGAAATTAAAAATAGTGGGATTTCAGAAGAAGAAATAGAAAAAAATCTTTTTAACAAAAAAGATAAAAATAAAATTGCCAAATCATTAAAAGACATTGATTTATCATTTTATAAAAAATACTATAGATTTTTTAGAAATGCCTTTTCAAACGAAAATTTACAAAATGTTGCAAACTTTGATGTAATAAATTACACACCTAGTTTTAAGACTATAAAGCTCTTTTTATTAGAAACTTATTTCATTGATAGCAATAAAAATCAAGATCAAAAAGCAATTTCTATTTTTGATATAAAAGAAAACAAAGACATAAATTTTAGACCATATCAGCCGCTCAATCCTGAATTGAGAACAAAAATGATTGATTACTATTATCAAATAACCAAATCATAATGGTGAAAGGAATAATTATGGAAAAAAAGAAAGTTAAAAAGACAAACTCAGCAATCATTGAACTTGTTGATGTTGTTAAAGAGTTTGAAGACAAACTAGTTTTAGACAATGTCAATCTTAGTATCGAAAAAGGTGAATTTATTACTCTTTTAGGACCTTCTGGATCTGGCAAAACTACTATTTTAAGAATTATTGGTGGTTTTGAATGGGTTACTCGTGGAGAAGTTAAACTTCATGGCAAGGATATTAAGGATCTTTCTCCACATAAAAGGGATGTTTCTACTATATTCCAAGACTATGCCCTATTTCCGCACTTAAATGTTGAAAACAATATTAAATATGGTCTAAGACTTAAGAGAATTAACAAAGAAAATCTTCCAAAATCATTTCATAATAAATTAACACTGCAAAGAAGAAAATGAAGAAAATTTGCCGATCAAAAAATGAAAAATCTCGACAAAGAATTCGAATTATATGAAAGAGAATTAAATAATAATTCATCGCTTTCAAAAAGAAAGAAACAAAAATACCAGCAATGAATTGATGATATGGATTTTAAATATTCATATTGAGAAAACTATGTTGACTTAAAAACTGAGGCATTTGAAAAAAGATACCTAACTAGAAAAATTACTAATGAAGAAATGGACAAAGAAGTTAAACAAATTATGGATCTAGTTGGCTTAAGCGGCAACGAAAAGAAAAACGTTAACTTTTTATCAGGTGGTATGAAACAAAGAGTAGCGCTCGCAAGATCACTAGTTATTGAACCTGAAATTCTCTTATTAGACGAACCATTAAGTGCTCTTGATGCTAAAATAAGAGAAAAAATGCAAACTCTTTTAAGGGACATTCAACAAAAGCTGAAACTTACTTTTATTTTTGTAACTCATGACCGAAATGAAGCACTGCAACTGAGTGATAGAATTGCTGTTATTCGTGATGGAAAAGTAGAACAATTTACCACTCCGAAGGAACTTTATGATTTTCCAGTTAATAAATGAGTAGCAAACTTTATTGGAGATTCAAACTTTTTTAACGCTACTTTCATAAAAGCAAACAAGGTAAAATTTATGTCAAAGACTTTTGACACTATTCATGACGAATTTGAGCCCGGGGAAAGTTTGGATGCCCTAATAAGACCAGAAGATATTATTATAACAAGAGTAAAATCAAAAGCTAAACTAACGGGAGAAATTATAAAATCAACCTATGGAGGCAGCTACTATAATTATGAGGTTCAATGTAAGGATAAAATTATTTATGTAGAAACTTCTTCAAAATACGCTGTCGGCAAAGAGGTATTTTTAGATTGGGATATTGATGCTATCCACCTAATGAAGAAAGATAAAAAACTTGAATTATTAGAAAATGAATTAGGTCAAACAAATGAAGTCTAGTACAAGAAATGTAAAAAAAATCAAAAAACTTTCTTCACCGATGTCAAAATTGCAATTTACATTTATAGTTCCATATGTTGTTTTTGCGGTTTTATTTATTATCCTACCTATGGTGTTTGTATGCATTTATGCATTTAAACCGTTAGAAGGACAAACAAAACTAGAAAATTGAGAAATTGCTCTAAAACCTTCAACATGGATAATAATAGGAAGGTCTCTGCTGACTGGATTATTTGCTGCAACTGTATCGCTAATAATCGGTTTCCCGTATGCATATATTGTTTCAAGATCTAAATATAAGATTATTAAAATATTGGGTTTAACTCTAATTCTTAGTCCCTTAGCTATTTTTACAATATCAAAAGCTTTAGCAGTTAGAGGTTTATTCTCGGCAATTTTCGATGAAAATCAGTTAAATAACAATTTCTTTATTGTTTTTGGTATGGTTTATCTTTATCTACCATTCATGGTTCTACCATTGTACCAGGTTATTAAAGATATGCCAAATAACATTTTGGAAGCCTCGGAGGATTTAGGGTATTCAAAATTTAAAACAGTTTTTAAAGTTATAATTCCTTACACATCCAAAGCAATATTAAGTGGTTTCGGAATTGTTTTAATGATATCTGCAACCTCTATTATTATTTCAGACAAACTCTTACCAAATGGCAGTCAAAAACAACTAATTGGTAACCTAATAAACCAGTTTGCCAACACAGCCAACCCGTTTGATTTAGCAAATTCTTCAACATTAGTTATTATAACTCTTGCAGTTCTATTATCAATATATGCAATCATTTATGGAATACCATTCTTAATTAGAAAAAAAAGACAAGGAGGAAATTATGACTAAATTTAAAAACTTTTTAAAATATTCATATGTTTTTGTGATTCTTGCTTTTCTTTATATACCAATAATTTTTGGAACGATTTACAGTTTTAATTCTCCTTCAGATAAAGGAATTTTTTCAGTAACAACTTGAAATAGAACTTCTTTTGATGCATACAAGGAATTGTTTTCTAAATCACATAGTCTAGCATTTGTTAACTCATTTCTTCTTGGAATCGCAACTTCTGTCCTTGTTATTAGTATCTCCTTACTAACTGTTTTTGCTCTATGAAGACACAAGAATAAAGGGGCAAGATCTTTTCTGCAGGCAACCTCAAATGTGCCTATGATAAATCCTGATGTTATTACAGGATTGACACTTGCTATTGTTCTAAACTTCTTATTTTTTGGAACCCTAAAAGCAACGAGTGAAGGTTTTTTTAGATCTATTATTGGACATACTGTTATGTGTCTTCCATACGGAATTTTAATAATGCTACCTAAAAGCGATAAATTTTCCAAAAATATTTTTGAAGCAAGTCAGGATTTAGGATATTCAAAATTTAGAACATGATTTAAAACATATTTTATTTATATGCTAGGATCTATAATTTTTACATTTGTTATGACTATGACTTTGTCATTTGACGATTTTATTATTACAAGAATTGTTTCTAATACGGAAACATTAGGAACGCAATTGTATGAAGGTCAATTTCAGGCATGATCGCTGGCTATTGGTGCAATATCACTTCTAATAGTAATATTTATAAATACACTATATATTATTTTTAAAGGAACACAAAATAAATTAGCTAAAAAATCCCTAGTTTTAAGTAAAAAACAAGCACAAAAGGATTTTTATAAGGAGGTCTTATAAATTGAACAAAAGAATTTTTAAGGTCTTAATATTTATACTTTCCTTTTTTGTTATAACCATAATTTTTATTTTTGCAATCTCAATTAAACTTTCAAATAAGTACCGACCAAGTATTTATAATTACGAATCTTATTTAGCGCCTTCTATAAAAGAAAAACTAAAAAAAGACTACAACTATAAAGAATTCAAGGAAATCAACGAATTTACCCAAGCATTAACCCAAGACAAAGCGATCGCTGGTGTTGGAAGTGATTTTCAAACAGCACAACTCATTATAGAAAAAAAAGTCAGAAAAGTTGATTTTGCTAGATTATACGGAAAAAGTGATGCCAATGACTGAAATGTTAGAAAGTTTTTTTACACAGAAAATGTTAGAAAACACCTTGAAAACTTTGATAATCTAATATACAATAAGCTAGTAAACCTGCCTAAACGCGAATTAGATTCAAAAGGTTTTATTTTAGACAAAAATAAAAAACTTTGAAAAAGTAATACTAGCGCCCAATGAGAACATTTTTATGACTTCTTTATACCGTATTATGCGCAAGACAAAGGAGTTGCATATAATGTTAATAAAAATAGTAGACCTAATTTAACACTAAACAATTCCTCAATTCAAGAATTAGAAAACAAATCAATGCAACTCGATTGAAATCAAATTTTTGATACCCTAAAGGAAAATAAATATCAACATATTGGTTGAACTAATGCATTTGTTGATAACTTAATGATTGGGGCCATTAATTATAAATCACGAGACAACAAAAATTGAAAACAATTATTCACCTTCAATGGAGAAGGAAAACTCTTTGACTTTAACGAGAATAATTACAAGCTAGCAATTGATTCTTTCGTAGAATTTGTCAAAAATTCTTCTGGTTATGATATTAAAAACACAGCATATAATCACCTAAGTGGCGATGGATTAGAATTGCTTAACTACCTTATTGAACCAAAACAAGGACGCTCAGATTCATCAGTTATTTATAATGGCGATGCCTTAGACGCTTATTATTCAGAAGATAATTTTGCTTCAGTTGAAGAAGGAACAATTAGATTTGTGCGCCCTAAAAACAATTATTACCTTGTTGATGGTTGAATTATATCCCATAAACTAAGTGATGAAGACACTTCCAAATTTTTAGATAGCATTAGCTCTTTGATATATAATAACAACAACGTTATTATCAGATCGGCCGAGAGCATTGAAAAAAGATTGAAATTACTAGAAAAGCGTTTCTTTGAAACATTAAAAAAATTCCTGACCAATGAAGACCTAAATAGTTCCATCGATACTTTAACGTTAATTTTCAACAGTGATAGCAGACAAGAAATTATCAAACTTCTTTCAAAATCTCAAAAATTAAAAAGTATTGATTGAAACAATCTAGAAAATTGAAAAAAATTCTTAAGAAATTTTAAAAGTGAAATTACTGAGGATAATATTGAATTTTTACGAATTATAAGAAATAATTCTGATAAGGGAACGGATATTTTTTCAGATAGTTTTGAAGAAGTTTTTACTAAAAGCGACTTAGGTGAACTAATAAACTTTGAATATATTTCATATACACCAACAGATCTTTTAACATATAAATTTTTAGATGAATGGTATTTTGGAAATGATGAAATTGCCAAATCTATTTTCAAGCAACCCTCGACAAATGAGAATTATCATTTATTCACATATCCAATTATCGAAAACAACCTGCGAACAAAGATTGCAGCCTACTATTTCGAAGCAACAAAATCATAAATAGGTTAATCCTATTTTTTCTTTTAAATTTAAGAATAAAAACATTTAAACATTTAATAATGTTATCAAAAATTAAATAGTAACAAAATTTAAGTATAATTATAAATTATAAATTAGATTAAAAGAATTGGTTAGGAGCAATGTTATGACAATTAAAAAGTTATTACAAAACATTGAAACAATAAGAGAAAATGAAAAGTTTGAGGTTAAAGGTTGATTAGTTTCTAATAGAGGAAATGAAAAAATTAGATTCTTAACTGTTAATGATGGGAGTACTGTTGCAACATTACAAATAGTAGTTAAAGGAGAAATGATTCAAAAACTCAATGTCGCGCAAATTTCACTAGGAACCTCATTAATTGCTAGAGGAATTATTCACCTCACACCAGATGCCCAACAACCGCTTGAACTTATTTTAGAAACATTAATTGTTATCACTCAAGTTGACAACGATTTTCCTATACAAAAAAAAGAAACTTCACTTGATTTTTTAAGAGAAATTCCTCACTTAAGAAATAGAACAAGCTTATTCAAAAGTATAATGTTAATAAGAAATACTCTTTCTTTTGAAATCCACAAATATTTTCAAGAACACGAATTTCTTTACATGGCATCACCAATTATCACTTCAAATGATGGTGAAGGAGCTGGCGAAACTTTGTTGGTTGATGATGAAACAAAAGAGTACTTTTTCAAGCAAAAAGCATTCCTAGGAGTTACGGGGCAACTTCATGCTGAAGCATATGCAGCTAGTTTTAAGAAGGTTTATACCTTTGGGCCTACATTTCGAGCCGAAAATTCGCACACATCACGCCATTTAGCTGAGTTTTGAATGATTGAACCTGAGGTTGCTTTTTATGAATTAAAGGATATTATTAACCTTGCAGATGATTTATTAAAAACTGTCATTAAAAACACTATAAGCAAACATTTAGATGAAATGAAGGTATTGCAATCTTACAATCCTGATCTACTGGAAACATTAAATAGATTTCTTGATAACAAACTAACAGTTATTGATTATAAAGATGTGGTTGAAAAACTTAAACCTTTTAGCGACCAATTTGAAGAAAAAAACATTTTTTTTGGTATGGATCTAGCTTCAGAACATGAAAAATTCCTTTCTGAAAAAATTGTAAATGGGCCAGTCGCTGTTACAAATTATCCAAAAGATATTAAAGCTTTTTATATGTACCAAAATGATGACAACAAAACTGTTGCAGCTTTTGATTTATTAGTTCCAGGGATAGGGGAATTAATTGGTGGTAGTCAAAGAGAATCAAGATATAGCAAACTTATTCAAAGAATGCATGACTTAAAAATTTCACAAGAACCCTTACAATGATACATAGACTTGCGTAGATTTGGATATGCACCATCGAGTGGTTTTGGCATTGGTTTTGAAAGACTAGTGATGTATGTGACAGGTATTGCTAACATTAAGGATGTCATCCCCTTCCCAAGAGTTGCTGGACAAATTAAAATGTAACAAGGATATTAATGAAAAAAAATCTAACTATAATTATTCCTATTTACAACGTAAAAATACCTCTAAATGAAATTTTTTACAATATCTATAAACAAAAATCACAAAATTTTAATATCATTTTGACCTTTGATAGACCGAAAGAAAAGGATTATATAGAAATTGATAAACTACAATCAAAGCTAGGTGAAAGATTAAAAATTATCTTTAATTCGGGCCATCAACATTTCGATGTTGTAATAAAACAAGCTTTAGATCTTATTGAAACCCCTTATACGTTCATTCTTTACTCATATGCCAATTTAAAAAATGAGTTTATTCAAAGATTTGATAATTTTATTAAATCTTCGCCCAAAAAAGCAGATTTCATACAAGTTCCCGGATATAACCAAGTAATAAACAAATTATTATTCAAGTCAGCCCACTTATCAATGTTAGGTTTAGTCAATTTAGAAACCAATAAACTACCTTTTATATTAACCAGTCCTTTTATGTTCAATTCAATTGTTAAGACAAATATTTTAAAGAAAGTTTTTTTCTTACCTAAAACAAAGGATCTCAATCTAGAATATTCACCCAATCCTGTTTTTCAAAGCCTTCTTTATTCAAAAACATATGCTTTTTTCGAAGACACATGAATCATTAATAATAATGATAATCCATTAATTTTTAACCCTAAATCCTTGACTCGCAATTGAAATAATATATTCAATTCCTTTAATACAATAGATATTGAAACTAAAAATGCTCTCGAATTGGCTAAATGTCTAAATTATTGCTATTATATTGCTGCAATTGTCGGCTCATTAAAACATAATAAGAATCCATTAGATGAAAAAACACTAATTAGCATTAAAAACTCTCTTATTCAAGAAATTTCAATACTAAGACCTTTTTGAGTAGAGCAACTCCAAGCAAATCATTTTTTTAAAGAATTTAATATTCAAAAACTTTATGATTTAACGTCTGGTTTTAGTAAAAAATGAGACCACATTATTAAAAAATTTATATGACCATAAAGCAAAATGTTAAGGCTAATTTTTGAATAAGATTATTAGCTACATTAATTGATCTTCTTATTTTCATAGTTTTAATTGTAGCGACTTCTTTTATAATATTCAATTACAAAAAAGCTGAATTTCGCACACAAAGTACCACACTAAAAGAAATATACTTTCGCCTTTGATTATTATTGATGATTTTTTTATGTATATTTGAATACATTGTTATTCCAACAATACTAAAAGGCCAAACAATTGGAATGTTAATATGTAAAATCAAAATTCTTTCCGATGAAGAAAAAAGAAGAACTTCCAAATTTATTTTTGATCGGCAAAGACTATTTGCATTCTTATGAATTTTTGTTTTTATGAGTTTCATGTTAATGTCTACTGATGCATTTTTAAAAGCTGCTCGCGGTGGAAAATTAAATAATGTTGAAAAGCTTGTTGTTATATTACCAACAGCACTAGCTACGATTTCTATAAATCTTCAAATACTGCTAATTATTTCTGGTATTTCATCAACAAGACTAAGTTGAAATGATAAATTATCGCGAACAAAAACCGTTTGAAAAAATAGATATGAAGATATTATTGAAGATGAAAATTTAACGTTTAAAATTAAACCAAAAAAACGTGAACTTCCTAAAATCAATATCACAAAATAGCCAAAAATTAAGGCTATTTTTTATTACTAAATATTAATAGGTTTAATTAGGTTATAATTATAAAGTATATTTAATTATAAGGGGTGAAGATGATAGAACTAGAAAAACTAAATAAACAACAACGAGAAGCAGTAGAATACAATGACGGACCACTTCGTATAATTGCTGGTGCTGGTTCAGGAAAAACAAGAGTTTTAACATATAAAATATCATATTTAATTGATGAATTGGGAATAAAACCTTCACGCGTTTTGGCTCTAACTTTTTCAAACAAAGCAGCTAATGAAATGAAACAGCGCGTTATCACAATGGTGAATAATCCTGAACAACTTCCTGTCATAAGTACTTTCCACGCTATTTGTGCAAAAATATTAAGATATGAAATTCATTTGCTAGGTTATGAGAACGATTTCCAAATTATTGACGAAATAGACCAAAAAGCAATCCTTAAATCAGTCTATAATGAATTGGAAATATCTAATAATGAATTCAGTTATAGTTCAATCATTTCATTCATTCAAAACAAAAAGAATTCATTATTTGAATTTTTAAATATTGAAAACGAAAATATTGATACATCTTTATCTCTTCAAGAAAGAAAAGCTATCGAAACAAAGGAATTGATTTACAAGCATTATCAAGAAAGATTGCAACGATCAAAAGCGCTTGATTTTGATGACTTACTAGTTTTTGTTTACAAACTTTTTTATGACCCAAAATATGAGCATATAGCCAACAAATGGGCTAAACGATATGACTATTTATTAATTGATGAATTTCAAGACACAAGCATTATTCAATACAAAATACTACAAAAACTTTGTTCAACAAATAAATTAACAATTGTAGGAGATCCCGACCAAACAATCTATAGTTGAAGAAATGCTGATATCAATATAATTATTAATTTTCACAAGGATTATCCAGATGCTATCACAATTAAACTTGAAGAAAATTATCGATCAACTAAAAAAATTCTTTATTACGCAAATAAATTAATCATTAAAAATAAATTAAGACTAGAAAAAAACCTATATACAGAAAATGAAGAAGGAGAAGATGTTGAATTTTACTGTGGCCATAGCGAAGAAGCTGAAGCCCGGTGAATAGCACGAAAAATTTCAGAATTAAAACGTTCGAGAGTGCAATTAAAAAATATTGCTATTTTATTTAGAACCAATAGCTACTCAAGAGCAATTGAAGAAGCTTTGATTAGAGAAAGTACAATATATAAGCTTTTTGGCTCAATCAAATTTTATCAACGTGAAGAAATTAAAGATGCTTTAGCATACTTAAGAGTTATTCATGATGGTAGTGAAATTATGCTTCTACGTATCATAAATAAACCTTCAAGAAAAATTGGAGAGGTAACCGTTGATAAGTTAATTGAATTTGCAAGAAATAAAGGTACAACATTATTCAATGCAATTGAAACGCATATTGATGAGCTGCAAGAAACTTTAAGTATTTCAACAACTACACTTCAAAAATTAGCTTCACTAATTAATGATATTCGGTGAGCAAGAGCAGCCTTAAAAACTAATTCAATAAGCAGCACGCTCAAAGAGTTTATGTATAAAAAAATAAACTATTTTGATACATTTAAAATTTCCGAAGAAGATTATGAATCAAAACAAGAAAATTTTCAAAGTTTAATAAATGCTATTGAGTTATGGGAAAAAAACAATTCCCACGGTACTATAGATGAATATCTACAAGAAATTACACTAATAACAGATAGAGACGTCGAAAACGATGCAACAAGTTTTGTTTCATTGATGACAGTGCACAATGCTAAGGGATTAGAATTTGATTATGTTTTTATTTGTGGGCTTGCTGAAGGTTTATTCCCTCTAAAAAGAGCAATTTCTATTTCACCAAGTAAAGATTTTACATTTTTAACTAATTCAAATACACATGAAGAAAATATTGAAGGTCTCGAAGAAGAAAGACGGCTTGCATACGTTGCAATTACAAGAGCTAAGAAAAAGCTTTTCCTTTCATTTGCAATTAATAGATCTGGTTTTACTAAACGTAGCAGATTTTTAGGAGAGGCAGGTATAAAAGAACAAAATGGTTCTGTAACACTTGCAAATGATTTTTCTATTGCTGAAGAAAATCACCAAAACAATAGCCATTTAGTTGTCGGAGATTATATAATGCATAAAATCTATGGACGCGGCGAAATTATTGATATGGTTGACTCAATAATTACTGTAACCTTTCCACAACAAAAAACCACAAAACAATTTGAAAAATCGCATCACTCAATTAAAAAATGAGATGGTGACCTTAATGACTAAGGAGTTAATTTAATTTGCTAATCTGAATTATTGCATTCTCTTCCATAATATTCATTTTTTCTTTTTGATTTATTTTATTTTTAATAAGAACACAAAATAATATTAAAAACGAAAGTGGTTTCCTCTGTTTAGAAATTGATTTGAAACAAAATAGAATTAAACATCTGAATGGTATTCCCAACATTTCAAATGAACCCACATTTATAAAAAAATTAAACCTTCTAAATAATAAATGAAGAAAATTAGATGACTTATGTGAGATTTTAGAAAAAAAATATAAACTTCTTTTTTTAAGTGCTTTAAAAAATAAAGAAAATACGATTATTAGTTTTGAAACAACACATAACAAGCATTCAACATTCAAAACAAAGGTTAGTTTTGAAATAAATTTCATAAATGATCAAAAAGCTTTTATGACAGTTAATTGAAACAGAAACGATACTATTAAAAATGAAGTTTTCGAAGCTTTAAACACCAACATTTCTTACCTTTTTTCGCCAAACAGCAAATATATAGCATGTGGTTTTATTTTAAATATAAAAAATATTAATAGTATTAATAACTTTATAAAACTTTTCCAAGATAGTTGCGTTTATAATCAAATAAAAGGCGTCAAAGTTTTTCTTGATTGAAATAAGATCTTTTTCGTCTTTCCCTCTGATAGATTTCAAAGCGGGCATTCTTACTATGCAACTAAAATCTTTGCAAACACTGCTACTCTTTACAAAAATCTTTACTCTACCTTTTTTTCATTTAACAATGAGCTTTTAACCAACAAAAATCAATTGTATTATGAAACGGTCTTTGACTTTGTCAAAACACTTACACCTATGGTTGATTATTGAATTCCGAATAACATAGAAGATAACAAAGATTTTAAAATTTTTAAAGAAAAATATGAATATACACTTGATGAAATAAAACAAAGTAATAATATTGATTTTAAAACTGTGTCTATAAATAATTTTGGCGATGAAAATACTAAACTCAATTTATTATTAATTAAAAGAAAATTTGAAATTTTAAATATAAAAGATGAGAATATCATAGCTTCCTTAGACATTTATAAAAATTTTTTTATGCAAATATATGAAAACATCAGATCACAAGATATTCATGGAAAAGTTTTAAATATACAAGATTTTATTTTTAATTATATTGATAATAAAAGTATTGAAAATTCTATTAAAATTGATCGTTCCTTTGTCCAATTAGTTTCACTTAATTCAAAAAAAAGTATGTTAAGAGTTAAGAAAAAAATAGAACAAATTAAAGAAAACTATCCAAAGGCGGCTATAGGAATAAAATTAACCGAAATCAATAATGATATTATTTCACTAATTGGTAAATGAGTGGGAATTATATGATTTGATAAGTCGCTTACCAAAATGCTTAATAACCCAAAAACAATGTTATATATTGGTCTTATACTTAAAAAGGCAGAGCATTTAAAAATCTCAATTGTTTTTGAGAATTTAGATTTCAAAAACTATAAAAAAGTTTTATTTAACAAAAAAATTAAAATGTTTTACTCAAGCGAAAGAAAAAAATAACATTAAATTTGAAAGGTAAATTATGAATAAAGCTAAAATTAAAGAAAATTTTTTTGAGGCAATTAATGGAGAATGATTAAATAAGCATAAAATTGCTGATAACAAAACCTCAGTCGGCACGTTTGAAAGATTAGATGAAAGTTTAACAAGATTAAAAACTAAACTTATAACAAAATGATCAATTGACTCATCCGAAATAACTGAAAATAAAATTCTTCTAGAAATGGTTAAATTTTATAATTTAGTTAATAATTGAAACGATAGAAAAAAACACTCAATAAAGCCTATTATTCCAATACTAAAAGAAATAGAGTCATATCAATCATGAAATGATATTGAAAATAACTACACTAGCTTATGCTTAAGAAATTTTGAAGTTCCTATTCCTTTTTTTATACACACAGATTTTAAAAACCACGAAAAACAAACCCTTTTTGTTTCGACCCCTTCTGTTATCCTTCCAGAAAAAAGTTATTATAATGATGAAGAAAAAAAGAACTCATTTTATAGAATTTGAGTTAATATGGTTAAAAAAATGCTGTTAAAAGTAAATAATGATGAAAAATGAGCAAATGATTTAGTTAACAAAGCTCTCCTATGAGATAACGAGGCATCAAAATATATTCTTTCAGCACAAGAATGAGCAATTATAACTAACATTTATCACCCTAGAAAAGTTGATGATTTCAATAAAAAAATAAAAGAAATAAATTTATCTAATATTTTGAATTCATTAATCAATGATAGCATTAGTGAAGTTATTTGCGTTTCGAAAGATTTAGTTGACAATTATTCGAAATTATTAACAAAAGAAAATTTTGAACTTTATAAAGCTTTTCTATACATTTCATCATTAATTGAATTATCTCGCTTATTAGATTATGAAAGCTTAGTAATTTCCGGGGAATTTTCAAGAGCTTTAAGTGGTCAAAGAAAACCTTTTAGCAAGAAAAAAATAGCCGTAAAATTTGTTGTTGATAACGTTTTTTCTATGCCTTTTGGTAAATATTACGGTGAAACTTATTTTGGCCCTCAAAACAAAAAGAATGTCGAGCAAATGATTCATAAAATGGTCAAAATATACGAGGACCGCCTAAAAGAAAACACCTGACTATCAAAACAAACAAAAGACAAAGCTATATTAAAACTTTCTAAAATTGGCGTTTATGTAGGCTACCCAGAAATTATTGAAGATTTTTATAAGGAATTTATTGTTCAAAAGTATAATGGCTATGATGATCTAATAACAAATGCCCTTAATTTCACAATGGCTGTTCAAAAAGCAAAATTTGCTGAATATGGTAAAAAGAAAGATATTAATC
>NZ_JBSQBC010000001.1:0-82889 GCF_053851675.1 Mycoplasma sp. 1781 | reverse complement strand
AATGTTAATAAAATTTTGTTAGATTTTTTCATAAATTTCCCCTTAAAATGTTTATTAATTTACTAAATTACACCATAGTTTTTTTTTTTTTTGTGAAATTTATTAACAAAATATCAAAAAATTCTGTTTTTTATAAATAAAAGTTATTCTTTGCTTTATCAATTGAGTATGCTGGTTTAAGCCATCAATATAAAAAATAGGATGATTCCAAAATCATCCTAATTCCTTTATTAATAATTCACATTTGCTATTACCTTTTTGTGGCACTCTTTTTTAGTTAAATTGCAATTTTATCTTACACATCTTCAATAATTTTAATTTAAAGTATTCGATTCAGGTTTAGAAAAGGTTTAAAGCTAATTGCTTTTTTGCATAATCATTTTTCATTTTCTTTGATTTTTTTTATTTTCGCAGCACATAAGTCAATACTCGATGTTGGGACATCTTGCTTTTGTGATACGCTTTTTAATTCCGCTTAACTTTGTTATAAGTCCTGTCTACCATTACCTTTTTTGTGTTTTATCATCACCAACATTTTTATTTTTTAACCAATCATACTAGATTGAATATCCTTAAAATCGCCTTTTTCATTGCTATCATCAATAATTAAGTTATCTAAATCATTGCCTTTATTTTCAGGTTTTGAAGATTATTTGCCGTGAGATTCTGTGAAATTTTGCGTATTATTAATTTCTCTTTCTTTTTTAATTAAATCATCTTCCTGCATTATTTTGCCTTCTTGGAATTTATTATTTGCTTTTTTCCTGGTTTTAGAATTATGAGCAAAATTTAGCAGTTTAAACAAATTAAAACAGTTTTATTAACTTTTTTATAGTTCTATTTTTAATGGGCGAAACTATTTAAGGATTTTAATAATTTACTAGCTTAATTTCTATATTTGCTATAATTAATTAATCTTAAAAATCATGATTAAGGGGGTATGTGCTTTCTTTATAAATTGAGTTCAAGATATACATAGAAATATCAAAACTAAAACCTATCGGTTTTCAATTTTTGAAATAGCACTTTTTGGTCTATTATTATCATTATATATGGTGTCCGCAGCCATAGAAAAATTTGTATTTATTGGTGCTTTTAACATTTCAATAACATATGCAGTTTTTATTATTTTTGGCCTTGCGCTTGGGCCTTGAAAAGGGGCAATTATTGGTTTATTATGTGATACGATTAATCAACTGATCTTTGGAATATCAACATGGATGCCTGAGTATGCGATTGTCCCTATTTTAATAGCTTTTCTTGCTGGATATTTTATGAGAGGATTAAATAAAAAAAACGAAACTGCAACATGAGCAATTGGTTTTATTTTTCTAACCATTATTACAACAATTTTTATTTTAATCCTACTAAAAGAATATAATTCCCTACCAATTAGTGAGGGGTCTCTAAAAAGAAAAAGAAAACTATCAATCAACGCTGTTATAGGCATATCTACATTTGGAATAGCGTCTATATGAATAATATCGGAAGCATTCTTAATAACATATTTAGTGACAAGAAATGTTCACGTTAAATATGCAATGTTTCTATTATTCAATATTTTATTAACTGTATTTGGAATACTAATCATAACTAGATGATTATGAGGTCCGTATGCATACATTAACTATCATAACCGTTTCCGAAGTGGGACATGAAAACATAGTGAATATTATTTCTTCTTTATGGTACCTATCATATTTAAGAGTTTAGTTGAAATACCAATTTATACATTTGCTATATTTGCAGTTTATCCAATTATTAGAATAATTAGAAACAAAATTAATTATGTATCTAAAAAAATAAGTGTATTTTAACATATTGCAAAAATAACTTCTAGTCTCTAATAAAAATCAACACGGCTCAAAATTAAGACTTTTTTTACTTTTGTGTTTATAAACTATAAATAAAAATCTAGGTAGTAAAAACCTAGAATTTTATTTATATAAATTTTTAAATTACTTATTTCCAATAAAATTTATACTAATTAACTTCAAATACAGTAACAAAAGCAAAGGATTCAATATTATTTTTTTTGTATCGAACAATTACAGAAATTTTTGTCTTAGAATTTTTGGTCTTAACCTCGAATTTTGTAGGTTTAATTATTTCAAATCCTTCAGGTACATTTATTTCGTAAACTAAATTGTCAAGGTTAAAATTTTCCCTGGTAAAACTACCGTTATATTTAAGTTTTTTATCAAAACCTCTTGCTTTTATTTCTTCAGTTAATTGAAGTCTTTTTATATCCTCTTTTGCTGTTTTTTCATCGTTAATTTTAACTCTTGTTGAGCTTATTCTTGCATAATCTTTATTCAGAACATCAGACAAGCTACCCAAACTTACTTTTATTGATTTAATTTTTTTGTTTTCAATAATTGGTTTTGAGAATATTAGAACATTTTGTGTATCAATAAAGGTTTGGGTGTAATTGTAAAAGAATAATTCTGAATCAATTTGATAAGTATTTTTGTTAAATTCAAAATGTTGGGCTGCTATAAATTTTTCACCATCTTTTAAAATTTTTTCTTTAATTTCATTATTTATTAAAACTAATTCTTTTGATTTAAGATTCTTCAAAGCCTTATCATGAATTCTTTTAAAACCATTATCACTAGTTAGATATTCATCAGAAGACGTTTCCTTAAAATCGACTAATTTTATTTGTTTATATTGTTTATTTTCAATGGTATTAGTTGGAGCTTGAATATCTTCAAGAGGTTCTTGGCCTTTTTGCTTTCTTATATTATTTAATTCTTCAATGCCTAATTTATTCAAATCAAATTGCACGTCATATGATATCATAGGGCTTTTGCTTCAATCAGCAAAGGAAACTTCGATAGTTATTTTTTTAATACCGTTTTCTTCTTTTATATCTTTAAAAACATATTGTAATTGATGATTCTTTGTTGTTAATCAATAAGATTTATTGGTTAATTTTGCATAATCGCCCTTTTCGATAAATGTTTTATCTTTTGAATAATAAGGATAAACAAGAACATTCTTAAGTTGTGCAACTAAAAATTCTTTTTGCTTTTCTTGTGTTAAATTATGAGGATTAATAGAAGAAGGATGCGCATATCTTTCTTTATCAATTGTTTTGGTTATTTTTTTACTTATTTTTTTGTCTGTATTTGAATATAATAGAATATCAATTTTATATTCATTATCAGACACCTTAACTAGATTAGAAAGTTCAAAATTATAAAAATTTTTATCATATTCCGAAACAACAAAGTTAGGCTTATTTTCAAAATTATTAATTGATACATTCGTAAGTACATTTTGATAAGCCTTTTCATTATTAAATCTTATCTTTAACTTTGTAAGGTTCTCATCTAATTTTGCTTTTTCTTCTAATTCTTTGTTTATTTGATTCATACCTTTTTTTCATCCAGTTAGAATGAAAAATTTATTTTTTTCATGTCTTATATTGGTATTTTTCTTTTGTAGTCGATATATAAAGGTAATGTCATTAGTTTCTTCGTTTTTAACAGCCTTGTATTGACTAAATTCAAAAGTCTTAGGCAAAATCTTAATAATTTTGCTCAAATCAGCTTGTGCTAATGTAGTATTTTCTATACTTGGATAACTAAATCTTGTATACGATTCCGCTAATTTAAGCAACTCTTGATCAGATTTTTTTGACAAATTAGCAATTTTAGATTCCATTTCATTTTTTGCTATTTCCATATGATTAGTAGTAGATTCTATCATAATTAAATCACTACTGTTTTTTAAAATGTCCATAGCTTTATCTATAGCCTTTTGATAAACTTCCTCTTCTTCGAAGCTAAAAGCTAGCGATGCCTTATTTGCACTAAAGATTCTGTTTGTTTCCTCAACAGAAGTTTTTAATAAATTCTTAATTTTTTTTAAATCTTTTTTTTCATCCTGACTGCATGAAATTGATATCACAGGAATGGTAATTAATGGTGAAATTAACCCTATTGATAATAAAATTCTCCTATTTTTAGACATAAAGTTCCTCCGTAAATTTAAAAGAAAAGGCCACAAAAAAGTGGCCTTTTTATCCCTTAGATTTTATTGATTTTAATTCTTAATCTGATTGATTTATTCATTTTATAGTGAAATTATAGCATAATTAACATAGGCATTATAAAAGCACTAAAAAAGTAATAAAAAAGTCCTAAAATGGACTTTTACTTGCAACTATGCGTATTTAATATATAACAACAAAAGATTTATTTTGTGCTTGGTTTAAATACATCTAATATTTTATAATATTTTGACTAACTAATTTAATATTATATTTTTTATTTAAACAATTTTTATTCATTATTATTGGTCTTTTCTTCATTTTGAATATCAAGATCAACATCACTGGTAATATCTTTTAATTCAGTATCAGTCAATTGACGTGTTTCATTTTCCTCGCCTGTTTCGTTAATTACTTTTGCCACTGCAACAATAGAAGAATTTCTCTTCTTTAGATCGATTAATTTAACTCCTTTTGCATTTCTTCCAGTAATACTTACGGCTTTTAGTGAAAATCTAATTGTAACACCCTCGTCGGTTATAACAATTATATCCTCAGTTCCTTTTACAGTTGCTGAGTAAGCAAGTTCACCAGCCTTTCCTTCATTTAAAGCTAAAACACCCTTTGAATTTCTTTTTGTTTTTCTAAATGAATCAACAAGGCTTAATTTTCCATATCCACTTGCACCAAGACTAAAAATATAATTTCCCTCGCTCGAGGTCGAAGCAGAAACTACCTTTTCATTTTCTCCTAATTTTATTCCCACAACACCAGCTGCTAATCTACCTTTTGAATTAATATCAGCCACCTCAAAACGTGATAATTTTGAATTATTGGCTGCTATAAAGATATCCTCATTATCAGTCGCAACTAGTGCCTCGACAAGACTATCTCCATCCCGCAATCCAAATGCCAGTTTTCCGTTTCGATTAATTAATTTATATAATGATAAATGTGATTTTTTAATAATTCCTTTCTTAGTTACAGTTACTAAGAATTTATTTTTATCATAGTCGCTATCATCAACACTTAATATTTTTATAACACGTTCATCACTACTTAAAGCACCAATGATATTAATAATTGGTGTACCTTTTGATTGCTTAGTCCCCACTGGGATTTCATATCCTCTTACACGATAAACCTTAGCTCCAGTAGTAAATATCAATAAATCAGTATGTGTATTAGCTACCAGAATATCTTGAATATCATCGTCTTGATAGGTTTTAGCAGTCGAAACACCAACGCCACCGCGGTTTTGTTCTTTGTACTCATCTAAATCTAAACGTTTTAAATAGCCATTTGTAGTAACAGTAATGACAACGTCCTTTCTAGGAATCAAATCCTCATTATTAATATCAGAGGCTTCATCTCAATTAATTTGTGTTTTACGGCTATCTCCATATGCTTCTTTGATTTCGTTTAACTCTTTTATTATTAGATCAATTAAAGCATTTTTATCGCCCAATATTCTTTGATATTCGCCAATTCTTTCGTGAACTAATGCCAGCTCTTCATTCATCTTAGTAATAGCTAATCCAGTTAATCTGCCAAGTCTCATATCAACAATGGCCTTGGTTTGAATTTCACTTAAATTAAACTTATTACTTAATTCTGTTTGTGCTTCTACATCAGTTTTTGATTTCTTTATAATTTCAATTACACGGTCGATATTTTCAACGCAAATTTTAAGGCCTTCCAAAATATGAGCTCTTGCTAAATCTTTTTCTAAATCAAATTGCAATCTTCTTGTAAGAACATTAATTTGGTGTTTTAAATATACTTCTAAAGCAGTTTTTAAATTAAGTTTTTGCGGTTCATTATTAACTAGAGCTACCATATTAAATGAAAATCTAGTTTGAAATTCTGTTAATTTAAATAATTTATTCAAAATAACTTCTGGGACATATGCCTTCCTAATTTCGATTACAATTCTTATACCATCACGGTTTGATTCATCACGAAAATCGGAAATTCCTTCAATTTTTTTATCCTTAATTAAATGATTTATACTTTCAATTAAGCTTGCTTTATTTTTACCGTATGGAATTTCTGTAATAATAATTTTAGATTTGCCGTTACTCAATTCCTGAATAGTTGCCTTTGAACGTATAGTAACACGGCCAACTCCTGTTTCATAGGCGCGTATTAAACCTTCTTTGTCAAAAATTATCCCCCCAGTTGGAAAATCTGGACCTTGAATATATTCCATTAATTCACTTATTGTAATATCAGGGTTTTTTGCCAATGCACAAACACCATCGATAACCTCATTTAAATTATGAGGTGGGATACTTGTTGCCATACCAACAGCAATACCATATGAACCGGAAACTAATAAATTAGGAAATCTAGAAGGCAATACTACTGGTTCTTTTTCTGTCCCATCATAGTTATCAATAAAATCAACAGTATTCTTCTTAATACCATCAACCATAGCGCCTGCAATCCTTGACATCCTTGCTTCTGTATAACGCATAGCCGCAGCAGAATCGCCATCAATAGAACCAAAATTACCATGGCCATCAATTAAAGGATATCTCAAAGAAAAATCTTGAGCCATTCTAACCATTGCTTCATAAACTGAACTATCACCATGAGGGTGATATTTACCCAACACATCCCCAACAATACGAGCAGATTTTTTATGTTGCACATTATGAAACATCCCTAATTCGCTCATACCATATAATATTCTACGATGAACTGGCTTTAGTCCATCCCTTGCATCAGGTAAAGCCCTTGCAACAATAACACTCATTGCATATTCAAGAAACGAACTCTTCATTACCGTTGCAAGATCAGCTGGTCTTAGCCCGTTTACTTCACTATCTAGAATTTGACTTTGGACAACATAGCTTTCATTATTTTGGGGAATATATTCCTCTTCATCATCTATTGTTTCTTTTGGCTCGTCATCAAAAACTCTTTTAATTTCGTCGCTAACCGCATAAAAATCATCTATTGTTTCCTCTTTGCTTTTTTCCTGGCTCATTTTTAGTTCATCTAGTTTTTTTTCTTCATCATTAAGCATATTTACTCCTATAATATATTACAAAGTAATATATTAATTATATCAAAAAAGACATAAAAATTAAAGGCATAAAAAAACCATAAACTTTTTATGGTTTAAAATTTAAAAGCAATAAAATAAATTTTTTTGCCTTCATTTCTGAATTTTTCTTCATAATCAGTCAATTTATTTTCAATTTGATAATTACAATTATGTAAATCCGACGTATGATAAATTATATCAGCGTTAAATTCCTTTAATTGTTCCAATGCAAATTCATATAACCCATTATTATCAGTCTTAAAATAAACTTTGCCTTCCTTATCAAGAACAGATTTATATTGTTCTAAAAAAGTTTTATAAACTAGTCTCCTCTTAAAATGCCTTTTTTTAGGCCATGGATCAGAAAAAGTTAGCCAAATTGTTTTTACCTTATCCGCAATAATTTCATTAAGTTTAGCAGCATCACCCACAATTATCTTCATATTTTTTAAAGACTTTTGTTCAATCTTTTTGAGCGCTGATAATGCTGGGGTCGAGTATTTCTCTATACCTATATATTCATTTTCCGGATGACATAGTGCTAATTCTGAAAGCATCTTGCCCTTTCCCATACCAATCTCAACAACAGCATCCTTTTTAGGTGTATAAGGGAATTGGTTAATATAAAATTCGCTATTTTCGAGAGTGCTTAATGCGTTTTTATTATGTCTTAATCTCATAGATAAAATTGTATAAAACCTTCTTGCATATTTTTTAAAAAAGATGGTTTTTAGTAACTTTTGTTTATAATTTTTATGATAACTAACTAAGTAAAATTAGTTTCTTATACATATATTAATTATTTAAAAATGAGGATACATGAGCTCTAATAATGAGATTAAGAGTTTTCATGATTTAGCAAAACAAGAAAATATATCAAAATTAGAATCAAGAAAACCTAAGAAACTATATCAAATGGGTCAGCTGGTTTCTGTTCAAGCTTTTAAGTATGATGGCACATTATATCGACAATATGAAGGGTGTAAAATCATAGCTAATCTTGATGATTTTGTTGTTGTTTTATTAATGAAAACAAAAGTGCAAGAATCAAATATCAACTGGCTAGTTTCAAAACCTATTTTGTTTTTCTTTGCCAAAAATAAATTTTATAATGCTTCGATAACTCTTAATGATGATAGACCAAACAATATTTATGTTAATTTAGCTAGCCCTTTTTTTATTGAGGATAATATCATTAAATACATTGACTTTGACCTTGATATTAAATGTTACAACGATGATGAGTTTAACGTTATTGACTGAATTGACTTTAAAGAATCGATAACCAAGTTAAATTATCCTTTAAAATTGATTTATCGCATCTATAATGAACTTGATTTTTTAGAAGAACAAAGTAGATTAAAAAGGGGTATTTTTTCTAAAAAACTTATTAACGATATTAAAAAACAATTAATAAATTCCGGCGATATTTAGAATATTTAAGACTAATAAAAATAGAGGAGATTCCCTCTATTTTCTTTTTATTTTAAGCAATTTCTATTTCGGAAGAAACAACTTCATTGCCAATAATAGGAGCACCATTTTTAACAAATTCAGCACCTTTATATTTAATTATTAAAGTAAATTTACCGTCTTTTTCATTAACTTCGTAATCAAGCTTGCTGCTGATTTTTGTTTTATTTTTACTAATGTATGTTGGGTTAGAAGGGTTTGCAAGTTGATAGTTTTTTCCGTCTTTATTTCACTCAATATCGCTTTCAGATAACAATACATTGTCGGTTGATTTTACATCCCTCCAGTTAGGATGTTGATTTACTTCTGTATAAATAATTGCATGTGAGCTATATGAATATCACAAATCAATCTTTTTTTGTTTTAAATCATCCTTTAAGGTTGATTTCTTTGAATAATCATTATTTAATTTAAATTTACCTATAGTAGTCTTTATAAATTCATCAACAGATTTTACTTTTGGGTCTTCTAAAGGTTTTGCTATAGAAAACTTTATAGTAGAAGTATTAGAAATATCTGATATTGTATGATTTCCATTCTTATTAAATGTTGCCGCCTTGTATTCTACAACAACTTCAAATTCAATTAGTTTATTTTGTTTTTTATCATCTTCTTTTTCTTGTTTATTAATTATTTTATAATCTAATCTTGATTGTAACGCTTTTCCTTTTTTTCCTTCATATGTAGAATCTTTAGCATTAACAAGTTGTGTTCCATCAAATGTATCAGATGACTTTATACTAAAAATTACTTGTTGTGGCTTGCTTCAATTAGGATTCTTACCTTGTTGTGTTACAACTATGTTTTTATCTTTTCTGCCATATCATAATCAAACTTCTTTATTTAATAATTTAGCACCATATTTAGTTTTATTTTCTTCACTAACCTCAAAGATATCTTTTAATTTCTTAATTACTTGATTTTCTTTTTTTGTTTCATCAATAGGAGCACTTGGATTATCGCCTGATTTGTCATCTGGTTTAGGCGTTGGTTGTTGTTTGTTTTTTAATTTAATCTCATTAATTTCATTAATAAATGCATCCTTTATTTGTTTAATTTCTGCATCTGACTTCGCTTGAGCTAATAAATTTCTTGTCTTTGTAACACTTTGCGCTAATAAAACTTTTGTTTCGGCAGTTAAACTTTTATCCTCTTTGATAGTTTTATTAACATTTTCAATTTCTTTTTCTAATAATTGTTTTTCAGAATTAGAGCATGAAACTGCTAAAACAGGAACAATTCCGATACTTGTTAAGGGCAATAATATTTTTAATAAACTCTTCTTCATAATCTTTTCTTCCTTTGCGTGTTTAATTTACATTATCTATACAGTAATTTATAATTAACTAAATTATAATATATAACAATTACATAAACAAATTAAAGCTAAAAAAGACACTTAATATAACACATATGACAAATTATTAAATTAAAATCCCAAAAGACACCATGTTATTGTCTATTGGGATTTTAAATAAAAAGTTATTCAATTTTAATTATTATCATCATTTTCATCATTACCAGACAAATTATCATCCAATGGAACATCATGTTTTGCAAGTTCCTCTGCTAAGTCGTTTTTATATTTATCCTCAGTTATTTTTTTAGCTCCTGAAACTTCATTAAATAAATTATTAAAATCAACTTCTGAATAATCTACTTTTAATTGTTCTTTTGTTTTGCTTAGCCCTTCTGGTAATTTCATATTTTCAGCAATATATTCAATTTCCTCAGCAACGATTGTTTCTTTAATAATAAGTGCGTCTTTAATTAACTCTAATAAATCGCGATTCTCGGAAATAATTTTATGTGCTTCGCGTTCTGCTGTAAGAATAATTTTGCGAATTTGTTCATCAATTTCTTGGCCGACCTTGTTTGAAAAGGAAGCGTTTTTCATATAATCCCGCCCTAAAAATGGATTTGATGTATCTTCCTCATACTTAATAGGACCTAAATCAGATAAACCTCATTCAGTAACCATTCTACGTGCAATAGATGTTGCCTTAGCAATATCATCACTAGCACCAGTTGACACATTTTCCTTTCCATAAATAATCGCCTCGGCGACACGGCCACCCATAAATGAAGTAATAATAGCAATTAATTCTGATTTTGAACGATTGTATTTTTCTTCCTCAGGCATCATTAAATTATATCCACCTGCCTGACCACGAGGGATAATGGTAATCTTTTGTACCTTATTGCCGCCTTTCATTTTAATTCCGACAACGGCATGCCCAGCTTCATGATACGCAACTGCTATATTTTCTTTTTCAGAAATTGTTCTTGATTTCTTAGCAGGACCCGACATAACTCTATCAATAGCTTCATCAATTTGTTCTAAAGTAATAAATAGAGTTCTTTCTCTAACACTCAATAATGAAGCCTCATTAATTACATTTTCGAGTTGTGCACCCGAAAATCCAGGAGTTCTTCTAGCCAATTGTGAGAAACTAATTTTAGGATCAACTCTTTTTCCTCTCGCATGTAATATTAGGATTTGTTCTCTTTCTTTAATATCAGGAAGTCCGACAGTAATAGTTCTATCAAAACGACCAGGTCTTAATAAGGCAGGATCAAGAACATCAGTTCTATTAGTTGCTGCCATAATTAAAATTCCACTATTTTCCTTAATGCCGTCCATTTCTACTAGCAATTGGTTAAGAGTTTGTTCTCTTTCATCATTTCCGCCACCAATTCCAGCGCCCCGCGATCTACCTACAGCATCCAATTCATCGATAAATATAATTGCAGGTGCATGTTTTCTTGCTTCTTCAAACATATCTCTAACACGTTTGGCCCCAAGACCAACGAACATTTCCACAAAATTCGAAGCAGAAATAAAGAAGAAAGGCACATTAGCTTCCCCTGCTGTAGCTTTTGCAATTAAGGTTTTACCAGTTCCTGGAGGGCCTCCAAGTAAAATACCTTTAGGGATTCTGGCACCCGCAGCATCATATTTATTAGGATTTTTTAAATAATCAACTAATTCTTTAACTTCTTCCTTAACTTCCTCATTTCCTGCTATATCTGAGAATTTTTTATTTGAATATACTCTTTGTGCTAATGATTTATTACCTATACCAAAATCACCGCCCAATCCTCTTCTTGACATTGATTTTAAGCTAAATACAATAGCAATAATAATAATTCCAAAGAAGATTACATTAATTGCTGGACTTATGTATTTTTCGAAGATGCCAGCCTGTGGAATTGGTGCTGAACTAAATGAGCCAGAAATACCACCACTTGTTGAAGTTATGGCACTAAGAGCTTCATAATATGTTTTAGTATTTGTTCATGAAATTAATGAAGATGGTAATTCCCTTTCTAATAATCCACTTAAGTTAATCGTAAATGAATAAGATGAAAAGGGATAAAATTTTCGACCAAGCAAAAATTGCAATTCATTCTGGGTCCCATTAACTGTAATATTTAAAGTATCAGAATAAGTATTTTCTAATCATTGCGAAACATAAAGACCATCAGTTTGACTTTTTGCTGTTTCTCTTACGACTTTTTCTAAAAAACCTAGATTCTCGTATTTGATTGAAGCAGCACGAATTTGATCAACTGCAATTAAAACAAGAACTATAAAGGCAACAATAGCAATAAAAATCCCAACTATTCCAAATAATCCAATTTTTTTCTTTTCTTTCGGTTGTGGAGAGTTATTTTTATTTCCCATATAAAACTCCTTTCTATAGTAATTTAATATAATTTATTAGCAAAATTATAAAATAAAAATTAATTTTTACAAATTTTTAGAGACGCTTGCTTCTTATAGATAATTACTTC
Source organism: Mycoplasma sp. 1781 (assembly GCF_053851675.1). Classification (NCBI taxonomy): domain Bacteria; kingdom Bacillati; phylum Mycoplasmatota; class Mollicutes; order Mycoplasmatales; family Mycoplasmataceae; genus Mycoplasma; species Mycoplasma sp. 1781. The sequence continues at coordinate 70,563 of NZ_JBSQBC010000001.1, read as the reverse complement.
ATCATTAATTTTAAAACCTTTAAAATTTTTTTGAGACATAATAAACTTTTTAAATGAATTTAATTTATTTAATGAAATTTTAATATCCTTAACATTAGCGTGCAAATATTCAAATAAAATTTCATTAATATAACAATGATCAAAATTTAGAATTTTATAATTGTAATTAGATTCTCTAAACTTTTTAAATTCATTATTTACAAGATTTTGTTTTTTCTCTAATTCTTTATTCAAGAATTTTAATTTTAGAAATAATTCATCTTTTTGTAAGGAAGAACATTTTTTTAGTCCAATTCTAATTTTATTTCTAGTATATATAGGCAAATTATTTGTATAATCAATAGCATATGGTATCGCAAATTGATTACAGAATGCTAAAATTTCATCTTTATATCACAAATTAATCATCGGTCTAAAAATATTCATGTTATTAATTTTATTTAATGGCATTATTCCATATTGTTTTGGGTGTCTAAAAGTTTGCTTCTGAAATAAGAATGTTTCAAGACAATCATCCTTGTGATGCGCAAGAACTAAATAATTAGCCTTATATTTATCATAAATTTTTTTATAAAATGTATATCTTTGATCACGTGCTATTTTTTGAAAATTACCAACATGATCATTTGATTTTTCTATTGAAAAAATTTCGCATACGATGTTATTTTTATAGCAAAAATCTCGAACTATTTTTTCATCTTTTCACGAGTCCTCACGCTTATTATAATTAACACAAGCAACAATAATTTTTTGATTTTTCATAAGATTGAGCAGTCACATTGAATCGGGTCCACCACTAATGCCAAGGATAAAGGTTTCATCCAATGAAACAAGGTTATTAATAAATTCATTAAAAAATTTTTGTCTTAATTCAATTAACTTATTTTCCATAAATTTTACCTGAATAGTTATTCATAACATAACGAATATCATTACTAATAAATTGAATTAAGGCATCAGATGCTGCATCAATAACTTTTTCAATTACCAATGAATCACTATAACTAAATTTTCCTAAAACAAAGTTAATAGCGTTTTCCTTTCTACCAATCCCCACTTTTAAACGTTTAAAATCTTGGGTACCTAGATGGTTTATAATGCTCTTAATGCCATTATGGCCTCCTGAAGAGCCTGATTGTCTAATAGTAACTTTGCCAAGTTCTGTATCCATATCATCATAAACGACAATGATATCGTCGATCATTATTTCAAAATAATCGCAAATTGCTTTAATAAATTCGCCACTATTATTCATATATGTCAAGGGTTTAGCTAAAATTATTTCACTATCCTTATAAAAAATTCCATTAAACTTTTTTTCCTTTAGGGGACATTCTAATTTCTCGGCAAGTTTGTCAATAACCATGAAACCTACATTATGTCTTGTTCTCTCGTACTCAACACCTGGGTTTCCCAATCCAACAATTAATTTCATAATTTCTCCTTAATAATTAAAAATTAAAACAAAATATTTGTTATTTATGATTTTTCATTCATAGATATTGAATATTAGTAATTCTTTTGGAATCATCATCATTTGCAATACCAAATTCTAGCGCACTTTTTTCGCCTATAATAACACTATATTGCTTTGCTCTTGTTATTGCTGTATATATTAATTTTTTACTTAATAATTTTTTGGCTTCTGAGAATAAAATTACAATTACAGCCTTGCACTCGCTACCTTGATATTTGTGAACACTTGTACAATAGGCTGAATAGGTATTTTCAAAGAAATAGGCTCTTGGTAAGGTAACCACTTTGTCATCACTATCAAATTCAATGGAAATGTGTGATAAAATAGGTTCCTTTTTTGTTGTTGATTTAGCATATATAAATTTCGAAATATAACCTATTTCACCATTAAAAACCTTTAATTTAGAATCATTAACTAAGTTGATAATTTTATCATTAATTGCTAATGTCCTTTCGCGATATTTAGCGACTTCAGGTTTTTCTTTATTTCTAAAATAACTAATAAGAGCCTCATTAACTTCATCAATACCAGTTTCATAACGATATATTGGGCTAAGAATAGCTATGTCTTTTTTTGTATAGCCTTGAGCTAATAATTCTTCAATCTTCTTAATTAATTTATTTTTAAGTTCAAGGCGATTTGTTGGATAAAATTCAGAATTTTTTGATTCAAAATCCGGAAATACCCCTTCATTTATTTTTAAAGCATCTTTAACAATATCAAAGTTTCCAGATTGACGATATATATTAGTTAAAATAATAGTTTTAAAAATATTATTCTCAATAAAATCTTTAATTAAGTAGCCACTGCCAATGGCCGGCAATTGATCCTTGTCACCAACTAAGATAATTTTAGTTAATGTATATTTTGATATACCTTTTAAAAGATTATAAAATAAATCCAATGACACCATTGAAAACTCATCAATAATTAAAATACTAATATCAGAGGTTGAATCTTCATTAGTAAAAAATCTGTTACTTTCTTGATCTCAACGCAAAAAACTATGAATAGTTTGGGCCTTCATATTTTCTTGCTTTATATTAATATTAATTGTTGCTCGACCAGTCGGAGTTAAAATTGCTATATCGTTATGATCATATTTTTTAGCTAATTGGTCAATAATTTCATTAGTTATTAATGTTTTACCAGTCCCAGGATTGCCAGTAATTAATACTAAATTCTCAGTTAAAGCTGATCTAATAGCTGTGACTTGTTGTGCATCAAAAATCGATGGAATATTTAAAATATTAGGCTCTTCGTAATTTGATTTCTTTAATATATATGAAAGACGCTTTACAACATATTCTTCTTTATAGATTGTATCGCGAGTAGTATAGTACTCACCATCAATGTATTTTAAAGAAATAAGCAATCTTTTTTCTAATAATTGGGCAACTGTCTCATCAAAATGTTTCTTAATACTATTAAAAATTTCATTATTAAAAATATTACATAGGGTTTTATAAAATTTATCTACTTTAATTCGCGTATTACCAGAATTAAAAAAATATTCTTCCACAAATGCGTATAAATAAGTTGCGTTTTTTTGAACTAGCGATGTAGGATTAAATTCAATTGCAATCTTATCAATATCAGATATCTTAATATTTTCATATTCTTCAAGGTCAAAATAAAAATCGTATAAATTATCAAAATACTCATCTAGAAAACTTTTAAGGCTACTAAATTTCTTTAAAATTAACCTGCTTGTTGCCTTTGAAACATTAATCTTAAAAAGGTGTGATATATCAATTAAATATTGAAAGTTATTTTTTATTATTTCCACAAGTCTTTTTCAATCTTCCGCAGTGATACCAAATGTTTGCCCATAAAGCTTTTTATCGTCATAAATTTTTTGAAAAACATCTTCTCCTAAATCTCTTATTAATGTATTAAACTTAACATTTTTTAATTCATTAAATAGCTCTAATTTAAAAACTTGACTTAAATATTCATTTTTTTCCTCAATTAGAAGCTCAGATGTAACTTTTTTAAAAGGGATTTGGGAATCGATCAAATAACTATCATTATATTTTGAAAGGTTATTTTTAATTACGCTTATTTCATATTTTTTTTCGTGAATTTCAATTTTTAATTCGTCAAATAAATGATCATAAAAAGTTATGGTTATTGAATTATAGGAATTTAAGATTATTGGATTTTTTTTATCATTTTCTAAAACTTTAAAAGCCACAATTGCTGTACGCTGATCTCTTGATCTCCATAACACTTTTTCAAATGTTCCAGTTACTATAAAATTCTGTTTAAGCATATCTTTTTAATTGTAGCACAATCATACTTTTTTATGACCTATTTAAGGATATGCAAATTAAAGTTAATAACAACCATACTTTATTAAAAAAGTATAAAATTATTGATAGTTTAATTCAGGGAGTTTAAAATATGATTGATCTAAAATATCTTTTAAAAAATAAGGAAGAAGTAATTAAAAAACTTGCTAACAGAAATTTTGACCATTTAGCACTTGATAAAATTTATGAACTTGGTGACAAAAGAAATTCATTGATTCATAATTTAGAAGGTCTTCAGGCCAAAAGAAATAAACTAAGCGAAGAAATAGGAATCAAAAAAAGAAATAACCAAGATTATAACTTGCTAATGCTAGAAGTAAATGAAGCCAAAAAACAAATTGAATCAATCGAATCTGAAACAAATCAAATTGTCAAAGAAGTAAATGAGTTATTATTACAAATACCTAATATCCCGTATGATGACGTGCCAATAGGTTTAAGCGATGAGGATAATGTTTGCATTGGCGAATATGCTAACCTTGGACGTGGATTAGTTAAAAATGTCTTGCCGCATTATGAAATCGCAACTAAGCTTGATATTGTGGATTTCCAAAGAGCCGTTAAACTTTCAAAATCACGCTTTGCACTTTATAAAAATGATGGGGCTAGATTAATTAGGGCGCTTGAAAATTTCATGTTAGATACACATATAAAAAATGGATATAAAGAAATTATGCCAATGCACCTAGTTAATTCAAATATGCTTTATGGCACAGGACAACTCCCAAAATTTGGCGAAGATCTTTTTAAGGTCGAAAATAGTGACTTATGGCTGATACCAACTGCTGAAGTTCCAGTCACCAATTTGCATTACGATGAAATATTAAATCTTGAAAATCCTATCAAATATGTCGCATATACTAAATGCTTTAGATCTGAAGCTGGGAGTGGTGGTAAAGATACAAAAGGCTTAATTAGACAACACGAATTTCACAAAGTTGAACTAGTTAAATTCGTTAAACAAGAAGATGGCTTATTGGAATGACAAAAAACGGTCAATGATGCAAAAAGCATTTTAGAATTACTAGAAATACCTTTTAGAGAGCTTATATTATCAACAGGTGATACGGGTTTTGGGTCAGCTAAAACAATTGACCTTGAGTTGTGAATTCCTTCTGAGCAGAGATATCGCGAAACTAGTTCAATTTCAATTTATAAGGATTTTCAAGCAATTAGAGCAAAAATTAGATATAGAACTAAAGAGGGAAAAACTAAATATGCATACACAATAAACGGTTCTGGTTTGGCCATTGATAGAGTTGTTGCTGCTATCTTAGAAAATTATCAAAATGAAGACGGTTCGATAACTGTTCCAAAAGTTTTAGTTCCATATATGAATAAAGAAATAATAAGATAAATAACGTTTAATATTTTAAACAACTAAATGTTATTAAGAAATCAAATTATAAATTCTTTATTATCCTAAAAATGGGGAAGAATAAATATGCAACCAGAGAAAAACGAAAATATTCAAAATGAAAATGTGTTATATGAGGAATCAAAAAATTTGTTAAAAAAACTTAATGAGCCGTTAAATTCCTATGAAGATTTCACTAAAATTTTCTCGATTGAGGAAATAAGTAAGAAACAACATGACGATTTTTGCAAACTATATGACGGGAAAGAAGAATATAACCAAGAATGAGGCCACACATTTTTCTGCTATTACTACTATCTTAGTAAACATAAAATTATTGACTCAATAAAAAGAGATTTCTTCCTAACAAAGTCAGAATCAGAAGAAAAATTATATAGTTTAACTACCTTAGAAATTCTTGACAAATTGCCAAATATGATTCTTTTTTTGGATAGAAAAATTCTTGCTAATAAATATATTTGGCTAGACACCAAAATAGGCGAAATTCTATACTCAATGTATGGTGAAACAACATTTGGTTTTTTGGATAAATATTTTGAAACAAATGAAAGAATTACATTTAACCCTTTTTCATACATCATAAATCAAGAAATTTCTAAGCAACTAAAAAAGTTAAGAAATACATATAAACTCGACAAAAAAATATGATCTAAATAGATAGATTAAAAAAATTGTTTAAATTAAAACCGCATGCCTAACGCTGCGGTTTTTTTATTAATAAAAATAACTTTTAGAACTCATGTGAAGTAATATTTAAACTATCCACAACAATAAATTTATCACCTTTTTTAGCGCCATATTCCTCTAAAACTTGACGTCCGGCATCGTGATTATATTTTATTAAAGATCTTACAGCTTCTGAATGTTTTTCACAAAATACGCCTGCAGTTACTCCATAACTCCATACAAGTTTGTCGTCACTTACAACACCAATAATATGAGCATTAGGACGATACTTAGCTACCTCTTTTAATAATTTACCACTATGTGATAAAACAATAGCAAACTTATAATCGCCAGGTTGCAATATTGATGCTACTTCATAAGCAATTAGCATTCTTGAATTTTGATCATTAGCAACCTTTTGAATTTGTTTCTCATAGAATAATTCAGTAAAATATTCTTTTTCAGCTCTCTTCGCTATTTTGGCCATTGTTTTAACAGCTTCAACTGGATATTTTCCAGATGCGGATTCACCAGAAAGCATAGTTGCATCAGCACCTAATTCAACAGCGTAATAAACATCAGTAACTTCTGCTCTTGTTGGTAAAGGATTATTTTCCATTGAGTCAAGCATTTGTGTTGCAACGATAACATTCTTTCCTTGAATTCTTGCTGCACGAATAATTTTCTTTTCTCAATATGGAACGTCATAATAAGGTATTTCTAAACCTAAATCACCTCTAGCAATCATAATTCCATCAGATGCTCTAATTATTTCGTCAATATTGTTAATTGCCATTTGAGATTCAATCTTTGAAATTATTTGAATATGTTGTCCGTTATGCTCATCAAGAATTTTTCTTATTTGATTAACCTGTGCTGCATTATTAACAAATGATGCTGCTATATAGTCAACTTTATATTGAGTTCCTCAAATAATATCATTAATATCTTTTTCTGATAAAAATGGTAGAGAGAAATTAACGCCCGGAATATTAACTCTTTTATTTGTTTTTAATTTATGAGAATTTATAGTTTCAACAATAACTTCATTAGGTTTTACTTCTTTAACAATAGTTACCAATTTACCATCATCAATCAATACCTTATTACCTTCATTAACATCTAGGTCCATACGATATGAAACGGTAATAGTATTCTCATCTCCAATTAAATTTTCATATGATTTTTTATCTGTTCTAATAGTTAATTTATGTTTAGCAGGAATTAAGCAAACGCCATCTTGCATCTTACCAATTCTGATTTCTGGCCCCTTTGTATCCAACATCAATGAAATTGGTCTATCTATTTCTTTTGATATTTGTCTAGCAATGTCAAACTTTCTTTTATGATCGTCAATTGTACCATGTGAAAAATTTGCTCTAATGGTTGTAACACCAGCTTCAATTAAAGCTTTCATTGTTTCATAACTTTCACTTGAAGGTCCGACTGTAGCGACTATCTTAGTTCTTAGTTCATTAAATTTCATGTTATGCCTTTCGAAATTTTTTATATAATAAAATTTTACTCTTTATTTAAAACTTGTTTTTTTAAATAATGATAAAAATACCAAAATTACTTTCCTTTAAAGATTTTTTAATTTTACATTAGTTAAGATTTGACTGCAATAATAAATTAGCAAGATAAAAAATTATTTTTCTACTAATTTTAAGGGACAAAATATACAAGGTAGATAAAAATCTACACAAAGATGGGAACAAACAAATAAAATTCAATTATTAACTTTTTAAAACACCAAAAACTTATATGCTAAAATCAGTTTTGTTTCTATATCTAAAGAATCTTTCTTTGCCAAAAACATATTTTTTACAATAAAAATTGCACTAAAAAAACAATATATTTTAATTTTATAAATACAACTATAGTTTAAAAAAATATTTAAAAAAGCGAAATTTAAAAAATTAGTAATAACATATTAGGTTCTTTTTTACTTTATATTATTTAAAAATTAAAATAAATAAATCTATCTTTAAGAAGCATCTAAAATTTTTTGCACTATAAATAGTACCGTCTATCATTTGATCTTAATAGTTTCACTGATGATGTAGCATTCTATAAAAGTTTATTTACTACCTAAAAATCAAAAATGTATGAGGATTTATAGTCTTGGCGCTTTTGATAAAATGAGCATTCAACACGGTTAATTGCAAAATAAAAATCGTTTTTATATAACAAAGTTCAATGTAAAGAAGCAATTTAATTGTCAAAATTCCCCTTTATTAATTTTTTGTAATCATAATTTTTAAAAGCTCATCTAAACTTTAAAAACTAATTATCATTATATAGTTTATGAAGCGTTGCGTTGTTCTTCCTTTTAAAAGATGACTATTTGCAATTTCTTAATATCATAATATTAAATTGTTATAAAATTATTTAAGAATTAAAATAAATTTATATTTTAGGAAAAATTTATGGAAATTGGTTTTGATAATAACAAATATATTAATCTTCAATCTGATGAAATTAGGAAAAGAATTGATAAGTTTGGCAATAAATTATATGTTGAATTTGGTGGAAAACTATTCAATGACTTTCATGCCACAAGAGTTTTGCCTGGATTTAAACATGATGCAAAATTACAAATGCTGTTAAAACTTAAAGACGAAGTTGAAATAATGTTAGTAATTGCTGCCCAGGATATAAAAAACAGAAAAATAAGGTCTGACATTAATATTACATATGAAGAGGATATTTTTAGAATTATTAATAAATTTAAAAAATATGACCTTGAGGTTAAAAATGTTGTAATAACACAATATGAAGATTCTATTCAAATCAAGTCCTTTATTCATAGGCTAACTAAACGAAGGATTAATGTTGTTAAGCAATATCATATAAAAAACTATCCCCACGACATTGAACATATTGTATCTGAAAGCGGTTTTGGCAAAAATGACTACGCTATTACTAAAAAAAGAATCATTGTCGTAACGGCGCCAGGACCAGGATCTGGAAAATTAAGTGCAATACTTTCACAACTATATCACGACAATAAGAATAATATAAAATCTGGCTATGCTAAGTTTGAAACTTTTCCCATTTGAAATCTACAAGTAAATCATCCTACCAACCTAGCATATGAAGCAGCTACAGTAGATTTAAATGATATAAATATGGTCGACTCATTTCATTGGAACGCATATAAAATCAAGGCGACAAATTACAATCGAGATCTTGAAGCATTTCCAATATTAAATAATTTATTAACAAAAATATACAATACATCACTGTACAAATCGCCAACAGATATGGGTGTTAATATGGCAGGATTTTGTATTACCAACGATCAAGCAGTTACCATAGCCTCTCAAAAAGAAATAGTATGTAGGTATTATCAAACCAAAGTAAATTACCAACAAGATAAATGTCCAAAAGTCTATCTAAATAGATTAAATAAAATAATTAAAAATAACAATATTGACCCTAATATTATAGGATCAATAAAATTTGCAAATGAATACACCAATAAAAATAATGTAGTTTGCTCAGCTATTGAAATAAATTCTGGTCATGTTTTGTTAGGGAAAGAATCTAAGTTATTAAATTCTAATAGTGCTGTAGTTCTAAATGCCTTAAAGTACTTTGCAAAAATTGATTCAACAATTGACGTTCTAAATCCTGATGTCATAGAATTAGTTAAGGATTTAAAACAAAACTTACATTACAATCATCTATCACTTGATGTTAAAGAAACACTTATGGCCCTTTCAATTAGTGCGCTAACATCTAAAATAGCTAAAAAAGCATATGATCAAATTAATAAACTTGCTGGTTTATATTTACATAGGACCACAATATCAAGCGAATCTGATAAAGAAATTTTAAAAAGTATGGATATATATTTAACCGAACAAGTTGAAGTAATAAAACATTAAGGAGAAATTATGAAATTTAATCGTATATTTTTTATTGTAACAGATGGTTTAGGAATTGGACCTGAACCTCGTCAAGAAGAATTTGGTGACAAAGGTGCAAATAGCTTATTGCATGCCTCTGAAGCCTTACCACTAGAAATTCCAACATGAAAATCATTAGGTGTTACCGAAATAGCCAAAATTGCAGGACATAATCAAAAAGTAAAAAAACCGCTTGCATATGTTGCAAAAATACATGAGATATCAAATGGTAAAGATACTCTAACCGGGCACTGAGAAATGATGGGAATTTATACAGAAGTTCCAAACCCTCAATTTACTCAAAAAGGCTTCCCTGATGATTTGGTAGCTGAACTATCAAAAGCATTTGATGGAAGAAAAATTATTGGTAATAGAAACGCTTCTGGTACAGTTATTTTAGCTGAACTTGGTCATCAACATATGGAAAAAGGAGATATGATTATTTATACTTCTCCTGACTCGACTTTGCAAATTATTGGTGATGAAAAAACATTAGGTGTTGAAAAACTTACCGAATATGCAAAAAGAGCAAGAAAAATTTGTTCCTCAAAACCAGAATGGAATGTAGCAAGAGTTATATCGAGACCCTTCATTTATGAAAACGGAAAATTTACAAGAACATTCAACAGACACGACTTTGCAAACAAACCAACAGGACACATTATTCTTGAGGACTTACAAAAAAAGGGTATTGAGGTTATTGCAATCGGAAAAATTAACGACATTTTTAGTGGTGTTGGTATTGATAAAGTGTACGGCCCTGCTTCTGATGATGAAAATATGGACATTGCTATCAATATCGCTGCATCTTCATCAAAGAATCAATTTATATTTGTGAACTTAGTCCAATTTGATAGCCACTATGGGCACCGAGAAGATCCAATTGGATATAGTCAAAATGTTTCAAGATTAGATATTAAACTAGCAAAACTAATTAATGCTATGAAAAAAGATGACTTATTAATCATGACTTCTGATCATGGTAATGACCCAACCTTTGGACCAGACCATACTAGAGAAGCCCTACCTTTAACAGTTTATTCAAAATCGTTCATGCATCCGAAAGTTTTAGGGTCGCTAAGAGGATTAGGAACAGCTGGTAATATTGTTGCTAGAAACTTTGATATTCCTACCGTAGCAACCGGCGATGATATTTTTGATGATTTAATATAACGGCCTATCTGGCTGTTTTTATTTATAAATAAAAATACAAAAACAAAAAAAACTATAAAATTATAAATTGTGAAAAAACTAGAAAAAATTACAACTCAAAAAGAGAATTTTGCAAAGTGGTATACCGATGTCATACAAAATGGCGACTTAATGGCTTATGGCTCTTCGAAAGGTTCGATTATATTCAAACCATTATCATTTGGAATTTGAGATAATATTCGCCTTATCCTTGACAAAAAATTTAAGACCTTGGGTGTTCAAAATGTCAATCTACCTCTTTTGATTCCAGAAAGTTTATTAGCAAAGGAAAAAAATCATATTGCAGGTTTCAATCCAGAATTAGCAACAATCACTGAAGTTGGTGGAAAGAAACTTAATGAAAAATTCTATATAAGACCAACAAGTGAAGTTTTATTCGGCGATTTCTTTAAAAACGAGGTTGAATCATACAATGATTTACCTTTAATTTATAATCAATGAGTCAATGTCCTTAGATGGGAAAAAACAACAAATCCTTTTTTGAGAACAAGAGAATTTTTATGACAGGAAGGTCATACACTACACTCTAATTCACAAGAAGCACAGGAACTAACTAAGAAAATGTTAGATGTATACACCAACTTTATTGAAGAATATCTAGCAATACCTGTTGTTAAGGGACAAAAAACCGAACATGAAAAATTTGCCGGCGCCAATTATACTTTTACTGTTGAAGCAATGATGAAGGATGGCAAAGCATTACAAGCCGGAACAAGTCATTATTTGGGCCAAAATTTCACAAAAGCATTTGATATCACATTCAAAAATAAGGAAAACAAACTCGAAAATGCTTATGGAACATCATGAGGTGTTTCGACAAGATTGCTAGGCGCGTTAATAATGACTCATGGCGATGATAGAGGAATTATTATTCCACCTAAAATTGCTCAAATAAAAGTCGACATTCTTGAATTATTTGCCTCGAAAGATCCAAGAGTAGCACGTGTTGCTGAACAAATTCATGAAAAACTAAATGAATTAAATATAGAATCAAAAATAGATAAAACTAATAAAAGTGCAGGGTATAAGGCTGCCAATTCCGAAATTCATGGTACACCTTTAAGAATTGAAATAGGTCCTCGAGATCTAAACGAAAATAAGGTTACACTTGTCAGAAGAGATACACTCGAAAAGATTAGTGTCTTTATTGATGAGGCAATAAATAAAACTCAAATGTTATTGGCTGATATACAAAATAACCTATTAAGTGAAGCAAAAAAGAGATTAACTAACAATATAAGAGTAGCTTCAAACTATACGGAATTCAAGAAACTGATTGAAGATGGGTATTGAGTTATAACTAAATTTAATGGCAACGGCGATGATGAAGATAAAATCAAGGAAGAAACCGGAGCTTCAACACGTTGCATACCTTTTAATGTCAATATATTGCCAGAGTATGAAAATTGTTTCTATACAAACAAAAAAACTGATAAAGTTGTTATTTTTGCTAGAGCATACTAAATGAACGGAGATTAAATATGTACAAGAAATTACTACAAAACGAATTAAACGACGATCACTTGACAGGCAAAGCGGTTTTGGCTTTTAGAGCGGTTTGATGTTCACCATGCCAAATGATAGGCCCAGAAATCCAACGTTTAGGCACAGAAAATGAAGGAATTAATGTTTTTGACTTTGATATTGATCAAAATCGTGATTTTGCACGTGAAATGAACGTATCAAGCATACCTTCATTGTTCTTCTATGTTGATGGAAAATTAATTAATACTTCACAAGGATATATGCCTGCTGAAGAATTAATTAAAAAATTTAACAACTAAATAAAATATGATTAATTTTAAACCAAAAGCCTATTTTACAGACTTAGATGGTACATTATTAGATTTACCTAAAACAAAAGAAGGACTAAGTAAAGAAAATTTTGAAATAGTTAAAAGCAAAAACGACTCGGGAATACCTTTCATCATTGCCACTGGACGTTACGCATCAGATTTTGTTCTTAATTTAGCTAAACAAACAAATTCGCCATATGTAATATGTCAAAATGGTGGTTTGATTGTTGATTCAAATGGTGAAACCATATTAAAAAACGAAATTCAAAAAGACACTGTAATGTCTATTGTTGAAATTCTAAAAGAAAAAAAATTATTTTTCATTTTCAATAGTGGTAACACAATCTACGGTACATCCTCTAAACTAAAGTTATTCAGACCTTGAATTAAAAATTTAATTCAAAAAACTTATGATGATATTCCTCATATTACTAATGCCACAAAAATCATTACCTTTGGCGGAAGCAGAAAATATATAAGAATGTTAGCGGAAGAATTAGCTAAGAAATTCAGAAACCTTTCACTTCATATTGTTTCAAAGGGTTATGCGATTGAAATTAATGACATAAACGCAGGAAAAGGAAAAGCAATAGATTATGTCTGCAGACTTCTTGATATTAATCCAATTGAAACTGTACATTTTGGAGACTCAGGTAATGACACTTCAACAATCCCATATGTAGGGGCATTTATCGCTATGAATAATGCATTAAAAAACATTAAAATTCAAGCCAAATGAGTAGCTGGCTCTTATAAAAAATCTGGGGTTGCTAAGGCTGTAAAAAAGATCGAAGGTAATAATAACTAATTTTATATTTATTAATAAAAACAAAAATAAGGCACAACCTTTTTTTAATGGGTTGTACCTTATTTTTTTGATTGTTTCTAGCAAACTAATACAATGGTAATATTAAATCCCATAATTTTAAGCAATATTTTTAATAAAGTCCTCAAAATCTAAATTGTAATGATTTGTTAAATCTAAAATTTTATCTTCAAAATAAATTTCAAGACTGTTTTGCGATTCAAGAAGGGTTTTATCTGTATCGATATCTTTTATAAATGTTTGAAGATAATAATTCGTTATTTCTTTTGTTTTAGTTTCAATATTTAAATCCTTAAATGCATTAGCCAAATCATTTTTAAAATTATTCACTAATTCATCAATTTTTCCAAGCAAATCAATTCTAGTTTTTACGGTTTGATAATTAGCATCAGTCGAAAGAAATTTATCTAATAAAATATTAACAACATCATAATATGAATTTATTTCGATTGGATATAATAAAAACTTTTCATAATATTCTTTACCAAGGATACCCTTTTGAACCTTGTCATTATAAACGTCTATTAATTTATTGGCAGATAATAAAAAGTCAATCAATTGTTTATTAAATGTTTCCCTTTTTTGCCATCACAAATCATGCAAATCATAAAATTTTTGCAATTTAGGCATATCAATATTTAAATTATCATCATATAAACCATATCTTTGTATTCTTAACTCTAGTTGTAAATCTGAAAACGCTTTTTCTAGTTCAGCAAAAAACATTGTTTTAGGTGCATATGGTTTTTGATATTTTTCTTCGATATTTTTTTGGGAAGTTAAAGAATCAGTAAAGTCATAAACGTAATTGCTTCTATTAAAATGGGTATATAAAAGTGTTAAAAATCTTTTTAATAAAGGTGTATCAAGATTTTTAACTAATTGTCTATTAATAATAAATTTTTCATAATTTCAATAAAGCCCTTTGTCGTTATAATCCTTTTCTAGAACTTTTTTTAATTTATCATTAAAAACAAAAACATTTTTAAGTTCGTTAGGATAAAGTGGGGATGGGTCATGAGGATTATAAAAGTGCTGGCTGATTTGTTGTCTGACACCTTGCTCATATCTTTCTATAAATGCTTCGGTATTATAATAATGTCTCAATCCCGCTTTTTTAACTTCTTCAACATCTTTTAGATAAATTGGCAGTATTTTATTCTTAAAAATATTATTTAAGTATTCTGCCTTATAATAGCCGTCTGAGATTTTGAATTTTTCATCATTAAATTCTGAATTATCATTAAGAAACTTGCTAAATCTATAGTCACTTTGGTAGTAATCTTTATATTTTTCTTTAAAGTAATTATATTGTTCATTAAGTTCCTTAACATCGTAATTAAGAGCAAAAAATTTTAAGGTTGGTTTATCCTCGCCTTTGTACTTATATTTTAGTAGAATGTATAATTCAGCACTAGGATCGTTAATAATATATTTTTCGTCTTTTAATTGTTTAATGAAATTTTTATCAACAACCTTGATCTCGTTATATTCTAACTCATCCTTATTTGTTATTTTTAAAACCTTAGTATTATCTTTTAAATCTTTAAATAATTCTGGTTGAAATGGAACTTCTTCTTTTAAAACCACACTATTTTGCCTATCCATTGAAGGTTTAGTTTCTTTCGCTGGTAGCACAGTTTCTTTCTTCATTTGATAGGATTGACCTATCCTAATTCCGCCTAGCAAAGCGCCAACAACAACGCCCGTTCCAAAAATAAGCGGAAGTGCAATAGCTAATGCTTTCCTTTTTCTATTTTTTCTTTCTTCTTGCGAAACATTTCCATCTTGCATATATATTCTCCTTTTCATTTTTATTAGCAATTTATATTAATATTTGATATTCGAAAATAAAATAACGCTTATTTTTTAAACGAATCTACAAACTTATTCTTTTATTTACTAATGGATTTTTCTATCTAGTTTTCACCGATAGATATGCGAAAATTTTAAATTATTTTTTATGCTTTTTGAAAAAAAAAAAAAAATAGCGAAAATATAAAAAATAAAATTTTTAAACCTTAAAACTATACTTTTAAACTTTTTTTTAAAATTTAATTCTTGTTTTTTGCATTTTTATAATTTTTCTCTTGTGTAAAATTCTTTTAAATTTTTAAAAAATTCGATTTTTTTCATAATTAATTCCTTTTAATAACAAAAATCTAGACATTAATTTGTCTAGATTTTTAAACTTCATATATCAATATAGGTTTATTTTTTATAAAAAAATTAATATCAAAGTTTTTGCAAAAAACATTTTTGCTAAAAAAACTATTTAAACCAGCAAAAATTATAATGTCTTATTTTAAAAATCCACATTCATACTACACATCATTATTTTCTTCTATATTTTTTGCACTAGCATTTTTTTATATCAATATTTCTTTTTATACCAATAGTAATGTTCTATCACAAATATAAGAATCCTGGCGATTGTAAAAAAGCGGTAATATAAATAAGAATAACATAAAAGCGTCTCATTAGGTGGTCACAACCCAAATATAATATTTTTTTCATTAAAACAATTGTTTATGGCATTTTTTAAAATTATTTTAAGCAATAACAAATTCTTTATTTTGCTCAATATTTATCATTAACCCCCACTAATATATTGATTATCTATAAAAATAAATCAATGATAAGGCTAAAAACTTCTTGATTTTTTAGTTTTTTGAATTTGCTTGCACTACTAAAATAACTTACAAACTTATTAACATTTTGAATTACTCTTATTCTTTTTTAAAAAGGCATAAATCAATTTTTTTATATTTTCCATCCTAAATCGTAATGCGCCAATAAATTACTATTTTTATTTTGCCTACGGAAATAATCGTATGTTGTTGCTCCACCTACAAAAGCAGCTACAAGGTACTCATTTCCTTTAACTTCTTGATGAGTTCTTGCATTATCTAATAAAGCAGCAACGGAAAAAATTCCATCTTTACTTGGATTTTCCTTAAATTTTGCAAAGCCAAATCCTGCAATGGTATCTACAGTTGCATATAAATCCTCTATACTTGTAAGGTTTTTATCTTTTTTAGCTAAACTAATTGCCTGATCAATTAAATTATAGTAATTGTCTAGCGGAAATTGATTTCATTTATGATTTTGAACATAACTGTCATTATATAAATTTGGTTTTCATTGCGTAGCGGCACTGAATATATCTTTAGTGTCCTGCTGATTAAAATATCCAGTTTGATCGTTGCTAATTTGCACTCACATATGTGCAAATTGCGCTAGTGTTCTATCCGAACTATTTGATTCTGTATATGTATAATTATTTTGATACTTTGTTTCGCCGTTATTTTTAAATCCTTTAATAAAATCCTTTTCTTTAAATTTATTAATTAAATTAATATATTTAGGATTTAAAGATTTTTTTGCTTTACTAATAAGAATTTCGCCTATGAACTCAAGTGAATTGAGCACACTGTAAAGACGCTTTGATTCATAGTATCTGCCAAAAATAAATTCACGTTCAATTTGTTCTTCTTGTTGTACGTTAGAAGCTCTTTCAATCTTTTGTTTAAATTCCTTTATATATTGTTCTTCAGGAGCATTAAGAATTTGCTTCTTATTTTTTTCTGGATCAGAATTGCTTGTTTTTAACTGTTTTAATCTAGTTTCAACCCTTTGTACAATTAATTCTTTTCTAGCATTTGATATAATATTTTCTAATTTAGTTAAGGAATCAGCATCATCTAACATACCGTTATATTTTGATTTTGAATCATTACTTTTTAGTTTACTAATCATTGTTTTTAAATCACTTAGTTTTCTTTGATATGATCTTAGCTCAGGAATAATAACATTTTCAATTGTATTTTTATCAGGAGCTAATTGAACTCTTTGGTTAAAAATATTTAATACTGATTTAGGTATTCCACTTTTATCAATTATTAAATAATCAATATATCCATGATATAAAGGAATTGTATAATCATTAAATTTCTTTAACTCCGCTGCACTATTAAATGTTCTTGCATCATTAACTAGCTCTTCATATCGTTTAATTCCATTAAGAACATTTTTGCTTAGTAGGCCCTTGTTGTCTCTTATATATTTTTCAAGATTCTCAGAACTACTTCAAAATCTCGTCAACTCTCTTTTGTACTTTAGAAGATCATTTCTAATTTCTTCTAGCTGTGCTGCATCGCCTGCAGATGCAATCTTTTTAATATAAGCTTTTTCTACTAATAAATCGGTTTTAAATGAATCTTTTAGCAATCTAACCACTTCATTTGCCTTTTCTACAAATTGATTTAATTTATCAATATCATTTTCTTTTGTTATACCCAACTTATCCTTATAAGATTCACGAAGCTTAGACAATTCTTCATTTACTTGTTGACTATGAACTAGTTCATTACCGCTTCCAACATCAGATGATTGTAAATCCGTAATTCTATTAATCTTTTCTAAAACCTGGTCAAATTTATTTATTTTAGCAAGTAATAATCTTAATTTTTCTGATGTATCAGCTTTTGAAAATTCTTCATTTCAAACGGATGTTTTGGTTGCTACATCAATATTTTGAATTTTAGTCTTAATATTATTAACCAATTCATTGAGATTATTTAGTTTGGTTTCCAATGCTTGCACTTCTTGATGATTATTAATTTTAGTACTTATTTTTGTAAAACTATTAACCAAAATATTCTTTAAGTTATTCTTTGAATTCAAGGAGTTTGCTTGATTATGGTTATCATTAGGTAAAGCTAATTTATCAATGAAATTATTGTAATTCGCCTTAACTGCTTCAATATAAATTAAAGCAACTTGTTGCATCCTATTTTCGTCTGGAAAGCCATTTATAGTATCGATTCTTTCTATAAACACTTTTTTAGAATCACCTAAATGTTTGAAAGTGTTGATATGATTTTTAGCTAATACTTTCATTGTTAGCAATAATTGTTTCTCCAATTCACTAACCGTATGGTCAGAAGATTTAGGGTGGGTTCTATTAAATCTTGCTGCAAGATTCGTTTTATTTTGCGCTTCAAAATATTTTTCTAACACTTGCTTATAATAAGCAACTTTTTGACTTCAATCATCTGGAAAAGCAGTCTTTACTTGGAGTATAGTTGTTGCTTTATTTAATTCAGTTTTGATTGCTTGTTTTGCAAATGCATTATTTTCACTATATTGCAGTAAATCAACTTGCGGAGCCTTTTTGCTAATCTCATCATTAAGTTCGCTTAATTCAATTGCTTTATTTATAAATTGATCAATTGTATTTAAATTATCAACACCTACACTTAATACATTAATTGAATGTTGCGCCTCACTACTATTCTTATTTGGATAAGGAATATTATTAATAATTAATTTTAATTTACTCTTAAATTCAGATTTAATTTCATTTATCAAAGAGTTAGCTTCATCACCATCTTGGATAGCGTCAAGTTTTTTATTATATTGATCAAACCTTGTAGCATCTTTGTTATTAAGATTTTTATAGGCTTCAACTAACTCCTTAGATTCGTTATACTTAATTTTAAAATCATTAATTTGAACTATTATGTTTTGCATTGTTTGGATATCTAAAGCATTTAAAATTGTTTTATTAAATGTTGTTTTGTTACTATCCTTAGCAAATAAAGAAAGAATGTCTTTGGCAGTTTTCACTTTTTCATTAAATTGCTTAGCCTCATTTGTTATCCTAGTTATTTCACCATGATAATTTAAATAATTTATTCCTGCTTGTCTAAGTAAGATTATATATTTATTTTGTTGATTGATATTTAGAAAAATCAATTGCTTTACTTGTACAATTGCTTTTGCTCTTGCAATTTCAACTTCAATTTCATTTGCCAGTTGCGATGAAGTATCTGCTTCTTGCAATTTATCTAATCTCGTTTCAAAATCTCTAAGCTTAATTTCTTCTTTTTCATTTAGTGACTTATATTCGTTAAGTTTTAAAGTAGCATTGCTAAATTGATTTCTAAATTGTTCTATCTTATTCAACACATTTTGAATATTGCTTGCATTATTTGCATTTTCAATTTCCATCATTAATTTAGCTCTATTCCCAACCTTTCCAATTTGGGCTAGTTTATTTCTTGATTCAAGTACTTTTTCATTAAATATTTTAGCATCATTAACTTGGAGCTCAATTTGTTGCTTCGTAGTTGCTTTAAGAATTTCATCCCTATAATACTTATGAGCAGCCTGAGTTAGATTATCTTTGGCAATCAATAAATAATCAATAACACCATGATATAAAGGAACCACCTGTTCAATTATGCTCTGCAACTCATTTGGATTAGTTTGAGTTCTTATATGTTTAATGAATTCATCAAATGTTTTGAATTTTGTGCCATTAATTATTCTTTCATTATCGGGCTTGCCAGCATTTTCTAAAAGTTTGTCTCTATGATCAAAAATATAAAAACCGATATAAGGGGATGTCTTTTTTCAAAATACATCCATTTTCTTTTTAACTTCAGATGCATTATTCATTATGGTCTCAATTGAACCTACGCCAATAGCCTCTTTGATTTGCTTTAAAAACACTGACATCATTAATGTATCTCTTTTTACAAATAACATTTTTAGCTTATCATATGCGGCCTTTACTTCACTAACAATAGATTTTAACTGCATTATTTCAGATTGATTATTAGCGCTAAAAATGTAGTTTAATAATTTTTCTCTTAAACTTACTATGTTTTGATTTGCATCTAAAACATCTTCCGCCTTGCTACCGTAACTAATGTCAAATTCATTTTTTTCGAGATCAATAATGGATAAAATATCTCTTTGTAGCTCAACATACCGCTTGATCTTATTTTTAAGTTCCTTTAGTTTTTCTAAGTTATCTGCTCTTGAAAACAAATCATTGTAGAACATTTTTTTGGTAATATCTGTTATCAAATTTATCAGGCTATTTAAGTCATCAACCTGCTCTTTATATTTTCTTAATTTATCATGCAAAATTGTGACTTCTTCATTGACCAAAATAACTTGATTTATCTTAAACGAATCAACTAATTGAGTTTTAATTGTTGCTTTTGATTGGGCGGAATTACTATCTTGTGGATAAGCAAGATTTTGAATAAATTCAATCGCATCATCAGCAATAGCTTTATTAATAATTTGATGCGGTTTTTCAAAAATATCTTGATCTATAGCAAAAATTATACCATCAACTAAGATATCATTAATTTGCTTATGCAATTGTTGTTTTTTACCTTCATCAGCTACTAATAAACTATCAATTTTAATCTTTGCTTGTTTTTTAAATTCGGTTATTAATAGTTGACAAAATTCTTGCAAACTCAAACCTTCGCTATCACTTGCGTTCTTTTGAGGATATGTATGACTTAATTTATTGGTTACAAAATAAGAATTAATACCAAAGTACTTCTCAGCCAATTTCTTGAGTGTTTTAATATGCTGAGGTCAACTTTTAGGAAGAATTTGTTCTAATTCGGCAACTGAGGTTGCAGAATCAAAACCTTCCAAAATTTTAACTAGTGCATGCGAATTGCTTTCGCTATATTCAATGGTTTTTGCTAATTCTATCAATTCTTTGAGCTTAGTATCAAATGTTTGTATCTCTTGCTTCTTTATTGCAACTTCACTATTGTTATTTAAAGCTTGAACTTCATCCTTAATTTTTTTAATTGACTTAGCAACAAAATCATTATTTTTCTTAGGATAAGAAACCCGATCAATTAACTTAAATGTTTCTTCTTTTTTATTTTGCAACTTTGCAGATTCAACTACTAAATTAATGCCAATATCATTAGTTTTTTTATCTATTTCGCTTTTATAGTCTTCTTTTTGTTTGGTAGATAAATCACCTAAATTATCAATTACATCAGCTGCTTTGGCTCTAAGTAATTCTAATCTAATATTCTCAAGATTTTTTATGTCAGTAACACCATTAATTAACTTATTTATTTTATCTTTCCGAAAAGCATCTACAATCAATGAAACCTCATTATTTATTGTGGTTATTTCATTTTTTAATAAATCCAAAATATTGTTAATAGGATACAAGCCCTCTTCGCTCTGAACAGAATCAATTTTTGCATTAAATAAATTTCTTGAATTCTGTGAAGTCGCATCATTAATAGGATACGGTATTTTTTGAATCTTTTGCTTGGAATTTTGTTTTTGAGCTTCAAATATTTTTGCATTAATATCAGTTAACTCTTGTTGTAAATCCAAAATATTTCCAGATATTTTTTGGGTTATTTCTTGTTTTTTAGTTTCCTTAACTAGATTATCTAAATCGGTTAATCCATCAATTAATTTATAGGCGGTTTCACGTTTTGCATTATATATATTTAGTTTTAAAAACTCTTCTTCTTGATCATTGGTTAGAGAACTCAATTCATCAAGTAATTTTGCCTGATTTTCAACTGAAATAGGATACTTAATGCCTTCAATTAATTCCTTATATTTTTCTATCTTGCTTTTTAAATCATTATTAGCTAATTTATTTATTTGGTCTTTATTAATTGACTCATCTAATTTATCATTTAATTTCTTCTTAGCCAAACTAGGTTCCATTGGGTAAGAAAGAGAATTTATTCTATTTTTAGCGTTATTAATGGCTACTTCTAGTTCGCTAAGTTCCTTTAGTTTTAAATAATAACTATTTTCATTTATTATATTGTTTAGTTGTGATTTTAAAATAATTTTAGCTTTGGCGTTACTTAAAGGATAAGGTAATTTGTCAATCTTAGCAATAAGATCAATTATGTAGGCTTCATTTAAAACCGCAACCATTTCATTGTATGATTTGTTATCTAATTTTTTGATTAATTCAGAAGATTTTGTTGTCTTGTCAAGATTAGATAAAGCTTTGATTTTTTGTATTATTTCTTGTTTATCTTCTTGTAATGCTTGATTAATTTTTTTGTTAAATATTTCAAATTTATTTGATTCATCAGCCTTATTGAATTCTATATTTAAATTATCTAAATGCTTAGGATTTATTTTTTCCAAAATTCCTTTAGAATTAAAAATATTTTTCTCAATATCTTCCAGTTCTCGTGCTCATTTATTATTTAATAAATTTGTATCATTAGACATAGTACTAAAATCAACTTCAATCTTTTTAATAATTGAAGTAATTGCTTCAGATTGTTCTGATTTAACTGATGGGTATTCTAATCCTTTAGCTTTTTCAATTAAATTTTGTTTCCGAGATTGACGATATTGAGACTCATTTTCATTTTTTGCTGCATTAATGTTTTTCAACAAATTATCAAAGTTATTTCCATCAACAGATCTATTTAATTCCTCCTTTAAAGCTTGTTTTCTTTGCGCTATATTATTTTTTAATGGACTTTTATCTAAACTATCAATTGCTTCCTTTGCCTTTTTAATTTTTTCTGGAATTGATTTAATTAGATTTTCTAGTACTTCAATTTCATTACTATTTTTAGCTAAATCAATCTTCGAATTCAATATGATAGTTGCAGGGGCTGGCTGAGGAGTATCCTTATAATAATCAAGTTCTAAAATTTGTTTTTTTAACTTATATTTAGCAATCTCGACCTCAACTTTTTCAAGATCACTTTTATTAATTATTGTGGTAATTAACTTTTTAAGTTCAAATTTAACATTATTTACATCAATAACATCTTGCAAGCTTAAAGAATCAATTAAGTCTCTAGCCTTATGAAGTTCGGCAACAAAATCTTTAGTTTGCTCCTTAATTTGATTATAAGAATTATCATCAATAACTATTTGATCAATAACATTATCGAATTGAGCTTTTGTTGTATTAAAATTATTTTTAATCGATACATCTGAATTACTATCATTAACATAGTCGCTCATTGAAATTAGTTTCTTAATTTCTTCTTTTTTATCTTTTAACCTTGCCTCATTGACTATCTTTTTTATATTTTCATAGTCATCATTAGCCTCTATTCTAGCATTAAATGCACTAACTAATTCTTGGCTTAAATTAGTTAACTTAGTTATTTCTGCCTTCGCCTCGACCACATCGCTAGCATGTGCATTAGCAATCTTTTTAATTAATTCATTAAATTCTTGATCGGTGTAAGAATCTCTTAATTTGTTTCAAAGTTCTAATTGATTCTTTTTTGATATTTTATTAATAGCTTGTTTACTTGATTCAATGTTAATTGTTATATTAATAATTTTGTTATCTATTTCAATAATTTTTTCAGAAATTCCAACACCATTCGAATCAGTATAATAACTTTTAATCTTGGAAATAGCTGGGGCATCATTGCTTCCAATGTTAAAAACGCCATCGCTTTTTGGATATGGGAGAGATTCTACCTTATTATCAAGCGCTAATTTATTTGATTGGTTATCAAGTGCATTTTGAACCAAAGTATTTAAATTGTCAAATTCTTCATCTGTATTTGCTTCATCAAATTTTTCTTTTATTTCATTAGAAATTACTAGCAAATTAGATAGTTTTGTATTAACAATAGCAATATTTCTTTTTATTTTTTCGATTATAGATTGGTAA
This sequence comes from Mycoplasma sp. 1781, assembly GCF_053851675.1. Lineage (NCBI taxonomy): Bacteria > Bacillati > Mycoplasmatota > Mollicutes > Mycoplasmatales > Mycoplasmataceae > Mycoplasma > Mycoplasma sp. 1781. The sequence goes on along the minus strand of NZ_JBSQBC010000001.1, from coordinate 46,508 downwards.
TTGATTACTTGTTGCAAATCTTGTAAGGCTTCAATTTGAGAAATTATTTCAAGAACTGCTGGGGCTTTATCCTTATGCGGATATTCAAATTTCTTGACCTCGTTAATTAATTTATTTTTTTGATTTTGCAACTTAGCGTTTATTACTACTTTTTGAATTTCATCATATGTTTTAAAAGTACTATCATTTATTTTTTCTTTAAACTCTTTAGATTGATCAGATGTCAATAAATTAAGTTTTTCTATTTCGGCAATTGCCTCATTTTTATCCTCATTTTTAGCATCTTGAATTATTCTTTTAAGTTCATCAAATTCATTATTATTTGGAGGTAAAAAATTAGAGTTATCAAGTTTATTGTTTAAACGTGCCTGTTTTTGCGGATTTACTTTTTTAATATCATCCTTATAGCGATTTATTTTATCAGCTAAACTATTAATTATTGAAGCTATATTTTTAATTTTTTCTAATTTTTGATTTTGACCTAATGTAGAATCATTTTCAATATTATTTATCTCATTAATCATTTCTTTTATTGCAGGAGCATCTTTACCAGAAGGATAAGGAAGCCTATTAATCTCAGATTTAATAATTTCAATCTCGTCGCCTGCTTCCAAAGCAATAATAAGCTCTGAGTCAACAATAATTTTCTTTATTTCATCCAATGCGATATCTAAGGCTTTATTAATTTTCTTGACTAAATCATTTTGTTTTTCGCGTTGGCCAACATCTTTAATTTTATTGTTAATCAAATATGCTTTGATTTTTTCTAGTATAACATTTAGCTGATAAATATTCGCAGCTTCATTTATTTCATCATTTATCGAATCGCCTAATTGCATACTAAAACTTAATGAGCCAAGTTCATTTATTAGATGCTTTTTCATATCATTAAATAATTTCAATGCTTCAATTTCAATATTTTTATACTCATCCTGCGTAGTATTTTCAGCATTAATTTTCTCTTTAAAAACATGATATTGTGAAGAATTATATGATTTTGAAACATTCATTAATGCTTCATTCTTTGCCTTTTCTAATATAGATTGGGCCTCGGTTATAATGTTACGTAAGTCATTTTCAGTGCTTGATTTATTAGCAATTATGGATTCGAAATTAGACTTTTTGTCGCCTTGTGCAAGACGCATAACTATTTCTGAAGCAACTTTTCTCAAATCTTCTGTATTTGCTAATAATGCATCAATATCTTTTTCTATCTTTTTGATTTCATTCTCTGTTTCTGCTTTAATTAATTCACTATTAAATTTATCCCTTGTTGTTGAATTTTCTATTTTATCGGCCTTATGTTGAACATGATCCTTAAAATCCTTAATATAAGTATTTATTTGATTAATAACATCAAAAATTTGTGAAGGATTATGAATTTCGGTATTTAATTTTTGTTCTATAGCAGTCTTGAAATTTGAAATATTTAGTTTTTTAATCAAATCCTTAGCTTCTGCTTGCAAAATAAAAAGAGCTATTGTATCGTTTACTTCAACCATAACTTCATCTAAATTTTTATTATCTAAATTGTTCACCTTATTAACTAATTCTTCGATCATAGGAGATAAAATTGAACTATCATTAATTTTCTGTATCAAGGAACTATTAATTATTTTGATAAAATCAGCTTTATTTTCAAACTCTAAAGCCTGAAAGAATTTATCTTTAATATCAGTTATTTGCTTAAGATCAAAATTATCGCTTTTTAACAAGGCGCCATACATTTTTTTTATATATTGATCGGATACTCTTGATAACAAAAATTGAGCTTCATTTTTATTAATTTTCTTTGCTCTATCAAATGTATTAAACACTTTTTCAAAAAATATTTCATTTTCTACGGTCTTAATTAAGGCTTCAATTTCATTTTGATTTATTGCCTTATTTTGCTTGTTATAAAAATAGTTTTTCGTTCTTGCAACAACCAATTTTGATACAAGGTCCAAAAGTTTTTTCTTTTTATCATTCAATATTTTTTCAATCTTGTTATTGATATCGTTAAGCTGTTCAATTGTCGTCGAATCCTTTGCTTTTTTAACCAAATTATTTCTTTCTAATCCGTAAGATAGTGCTGAAAGATTATCCAGTGTGGCTATTTTTTGTTTAATAAGTTCGATGTAATTTAATGATTTTGTATCCTTGATTTTATTAATTAAGTCTGCCTTTTCTTCACTACTAAAATTAGAATTTTTCGTTATTTCTTTAATTAAATCTTCCTTAATTTTTTCAAACGTCCCCCGCTCACCACGTTTAGCAAGATATAACAAAATATTAGATTTTAGTCTAGCTAAATCTCCATTATTTGCTACTTTATCTAGTTCTATATAAAATTCTTTAGCTTTATTTTTATCGATTAGAACAACCTTTTTAATTAACAAAATAATTTCATTTTCATATTTTATAAAGTCCACAACTTCTTTCTTTGTGTAGATTTTTTGTTCTAATGAATTAATTTCATCTACTTTATTTTTTTCAATATTTTTAAGAGATTTTGAAACTATGTTATCAGCAAGATTTTTTATTTCTTCTATATCCTTTTTGTTTTCTGCTATTACCTTATTAATCAGTAAAGCAATCTTTTCTTGATTTTGTTTTGTATACTTATTGAAATAAGCATTTTTTAGAAATGCTTGCACTTCAATTTTAAGAGAGCTATCATTATATAAAGAATCGGATTGTTTTTTTAATATATCCTTTAAGTAAAAATAGTTTTGTTTTAAATCCAATTGATTTTTTAAATGCGAATCCAAAAGAATATATGTTCACGTCCCGGCAGTCATTAATGTTGCCGATCCAGCCATTGTATATAATACATTACGTCTCTTTTTATTCAAATTTTTAGCCATATATCACCTCTATAATATACTAAGTATTATATATATATATTGCTTAGATAAAAACTTTTTTATGATAAAAATCAACAAAAACAACAAAAAACATATTTTTTGGTTTTTATTCTTTTTATGAACATTTTATTATTTATATAGCATAGACATCAAAAATAAGCACTATATTTTCATACATGAAAAAATAAAATTTTAGAAATGAAAAACAAAAAACCATCTTAATTAAGAGGTTTTTGTTTACATGCTAAGATTGTTTTGATATATTTACCTTGCTTTTTAATTCTTTGTTTCTTGCTTCGAATCGTTTTTAGATTCTATTGTTTCAAATGAAAATTTCACTAAAAATTTCACCTTATCTATTATTCCGTTTTTATTGATAACCTTTATTTTGAAAATAAAGTCTTCATACTTAATTTCTTTTTTTGCCACAACATTTCTAAAGTATTCGTGTATTTTAGAAAATAATGTCTTTATTTCAAAACCAGTAACATTCTTCTTATTTTCAATAAAAAATGTTTTATTGTTCATAGTAAAATAATATGAAATAGCTAGCTTTAAACTAGTTAATTGTTGAATAAAATATTTAAAATCAATGTCATATTTATTTTTATCTTTAAATTTTTTAAACTCATCTTGCAGCTTCACCACTGCAATTTCCTTATCGGAATTTTTATCTAAAGCAAACACAAATTTCTTATTATCAAAATAACTATCTAAATTATAGCCAGTCTTATAAAACGAGTAGTTTGTCAAAAGATGAACTCCATATTCTCCATTTTGATTCGATATTTCAACTTTCTTGTCCAAATAAAACAATTCGCTTGCTGGTATTTCCTTTTCAAGCACAAATGTTGAAATTGTGTTGTTTTCAGATTTTTCGCTCTTTTCGAATTTAACATCACGTTCGCTATCATATAAGTAATTTACGCTTCTCGACTGATTTGTTGAATAAAATATCGAAACACCAGAAATTACACCGATTGATGCAATTATTCCACAATACATAAAAATAGTTGTCAATAGTTTTTTAATATTCTTTTTAGGTTTTGCTAATAAAGAATTATTCATATCACCTTTAGACTCGATTTTTTTGTTATTCTTTCTCATTAACTACTCCTATATATGTTTTAGCTCTTATCTTCAATTAAAATTTCTTTAATTCTATTAGCTATATTTCTAACTAATTTATCATCATTATTTAAAACCTTATTTTGCAAATAATGAACAAATAATGCCATAATACGATATCTATAAAAATCTAGTGGTTTATGTTTATTATATGATCGTCAAAATTGTTCCTCGATATTTTTATTAACTTTTAAATTTTCAAACATAAATGCAATATCTAAATATCTAGAACTGCGATAAGCAATTGATCAGTCAATCACATAAATACCTTGGTTATCATCTCATAAAATATTTTCAAAATTAAGATTATTATGACAATTTGCATCAATCTCAATTTCTTTTATTCAATTTACAATCTGAGAGATGAGATCATTACTACCAATTTCAATAACTAAATCTTTTTTATTTACATTATCCAAATATCACTTTATTTTTTCATACAATATGTAGTTAGGAAATTGAACATTTGAATCGTGATAGGTTCTCATAATTTTAGCCAATATCTTAATAGTTCTATGAGTTAATTGAAATTTATCCTTTCTAGTTAGCCATCTTCAAATAATTTTATTCTCATCTTCATAAATAAAAGTTGGAACAAAATAAAAATCTTCAATTGTCTTAATTTTAAGACGGTTATCAAATTGATTGTGGTGCTTATGCACAATAAATTTGTTGTTAATTATTGAGGTTCTAGTTTTATACACATTTAGGGACTCAGGAATTATATCCTTATTAATTGTTAAATAACGATAATCACTCTTATATTCTGCCTCGCGGTATGTATTAACCAAATATATGTAATCATCAAAAACATCCTTGTCTAAATTAAAATAGTCAATAATCATTTTTTTATCAATTCCAATGTTAATGTGCAGTAGTACAAAATCAAAATATGGGGAGTTAAGAGATACGCTATCCATATCCACCAACTTAACAAAGTTATACTTGTTAACTATAATATTATGTTTTTGGATATTGTTATGGCTCAAAACCTGTTCTTCATTTTTGTACTTATGAAGCAATTCATGATATTTTTTGTCTTGAATAATAAACTTATTTCAATTAAATTTTTGCACCTCAATATTACACTCATGAAAACTCTTTACACAATTAAATATTGAATAAATAGTGACCTTTTTAAATTTTATATGAAATAAATCTTCACCCGGAAATCATTTTTTTATATATATTCCGTCTTTAGCAAAAATATAATCCTTAAAATGTTTAATAACAATAAATTCATTCTCACATTCAGCATCAAATTTATGTTTAGGTATTCTTATTTGTACTCAAAGATTATTATACTTAGCAATAAAATATGTCTTATTTAATTCATGACGATAAAAACGGACATGAGAAATTCTCTTTGCAACTTCTTCATCAAAAGTAGTTCTAATCATTTCAAACATTCTTTCAATTTCAAACAAATGCGAATTATCAATAATATGATTGTTTTTTTCTTCTAAATACATAGATCTTCTTTATAAATTTGCCTTATATTCTTTATCATATTCAACTATTAACTTATCAACCCTATCTAGATAAAGTTTGTCATCAAATGGTTTTATTGCATGTTTATTTATTCATAAAACAATTAATGCATTAACTATAATTTTATGAGCAAGTAAATATTTATGTTCAAAATCATCTCCATAAGCATCCAAAAATATTTTTTCCTGTTCCTTGCTAAGATTTGATGATTCAATAAAATATGCTAAATCAAAATGTACATCGCCCATTGTTGCATACTCTCAATCTGTTATAAATATCCCTTTTTCATTGTCGATAAAGTTAAATAATCATAAATCATTATGAACAGGAGCTGAATTATCAATATTTTTTAAAAATAAGTTAATTTTTTTGTAATGTTTGTCTAAAATTGGAATTTTACGACCTAACTTAGATATTGTTTCGCGATAAACCTTAAACCTTCTAGCTATTTGATTTTCCTTATAAAACTTTAATTTCGAATTATGAAGAGTAATCAATTTATTACCTATCTCTTTTAATTGTTCATTTGTTAATGTATTTGGATTTAGGATATCTCCTGGAATTCATTCATTAATAACCATGGTTTCATCTTCGGATATTGTTTTAGGAACAAAACTAAAACAATTTAAAATACTATTAGGTGTCTTATGATTGAAAGAATCAAACTTTTTTATTTTAATGAATTGTTTATTTTCTTCATCAAAATATGTGGTGTTGGTATATCCTTGATTTTTAACTAACTTCATTCTTATTCCTTAAAAATCAATATTAGATACATATTTAGCATTTTCTTCAATAAAGTCATGTCTTGGTTCAACTTCTTCACCCATTAGTGTTGTAAATACGCGGTCGCAAACAGCTACATCATTAATTTGTACCTGAAGCATTTTTCTAGCATCAGGATTCATAGTGGTTTCTCACAACTGTTCAGCATCCATTTCTCCAAGCCCTTTATAGCGTTGTATAGAGATAGCTTTTCTATCATCAAATTTGCTTAATATTTCTTCTTTTTGAGCATCGTTGTAGGCGTATTCAACTCTCTTTCCTGCAACTATTTTATATAGCGGAGGTAAGGCTATATATACAAAACCATATTCAATCAGCGGTTTTAAATAACGATAAAAGAAGGTTAATAGCAATGTTGAAATATGAGCACCATCAACGTCAGCGTCAGTCATAATAATAATTTTGTGATATTTTAGTTTATTAATATTAAAATCATGTCCAATACCAGTACCTAAAGCATGAATAATAGTCTGAATTTCTTGATTTGATAAAAATTTAACCTTATCATTTTTTTCAGCATTTATTACCTTTCCTCTTAAAGGCAGTATAGCTTGAATAGATCTATCCCTTCCGCCTTTCGCTGAGCCACCAGCAGAATTCCCTTCGACAATAAATAATTCTCTTATTTCCGCATTCTTAGATGAACAGTCGGCAAGTTTCCCAGGAAGACCGCTAAATTCCAACCCATCTTTTTTTCTTGAAGCTTCCTTGGCAGCATTAGCAGCTAATCTAGCACGTTGTGATTGCAAACATTTGTTAATAATATTTTTAGCAATATTAGGATTTTCAGCTAAATATCTTTCTAAAGACTCTGAAACAACTTTGTTCGTTGCATAACGCGCATTTGCTGAGCCAAATTTTGATTTTGTTTGACCATCAAAAACAGGATCACTATGCTTAATAGAAATAACTGCAATAAGTCCTTCTTTAGAATCCTCTTTGCTTATTTTTTCATTTCCCTTAAACAATCTATTTTCCTCAGCATATTTATTAAAGATTCTTACTATAGAATCATAAAACCCATTCTCATGTGTCCCGCCCTCAGTAGTTTGAATATTATTAGCATATGAAATAACTGTTGATTGATAGGCTTCATTATATTGAAAAGCAACCTCTACTAAAATTTCAACTTGCTTAGGCGGTTTGTTATTAGCAATCTGCTCCTCAGTTGGTTTGTCAACATCACTAAATGTGCCTAAGGCATAAATAACTTCTGGGTTTATAGTCTTTTTACCTTTATTAAGTTCTTTGACGTAGTCAACAATACCTCCATCAAAACAAAAAGTTTTTTTAGTATCTTTTGTTAAATCAATTAGGTTAAACATAAGGCTCTTATTCAAATAAGCCACCTGCTTAATATGATCGCTAATAGTACTAAAATCAAAATCTATTTTATCCATAACTGTATAATCAGGATGGAATTTAATTCTTGTGCCAGTTTCACCGATAGGTACTTCACCAATAACTCTTAAATCATCAATGGGTTTTCCACCATTTTCGTATTTTTGATAATGTAATTTACCTGCTCTTTTTACTCAAACTTCAAAAGAATCACTTAAAGCATTAACCACAGAAGCTCCAACACCGTGTAATCCACCACTAACTTTATAGTTGCTTGAGTCAAACTTTCCGCCAGCATGCAAAACTGTTAAGATTGTTTCAACAGCAGATTTTTGTGTTGAAGGATGGATGTCGACAGGCATGCCACGTCCATTATCCTCAATCTCAATAAAATTATCCTTATGCAAGGTAACGCTTATCTCAGTAGCATAACCAGCCATTGCCTCATCAACCGAGTTATCTAAAATTTCCCAAATGAGATGATGAATTCCTCTATAGCCGGTTGAGCCAATATACATTCCTGGTCTAACACGTACAGGATCTAACCCTTCAAGAACTTGAATATCACTAGCAACATATTTTTTTTCCTCAGGCATTTTTTCTCCTTACAATATAATTGCTTTGCAATTATAATAAATAAATTATATCAAAAAGTCATGAAAAAATGGTTTTATGTAAGCATGGTTAATATTAATAAATGTAAAATTTTCTAATTAATATGTTGTTCCGCCTAACAAGTGATATTTTTCTTTTCATTTTAAGGAATAAAATGCAAATAAACATAACTTTATTAATATATTTTTTAGTATTCTAATATACAAAAACATCAATAACTACAATATTTAACATATATCTATCTTTGCATAATCAACAAGTGCAAAATTTAAACCCTTTTCTTCTCCTACTTTTCGTAAATTGTTATTATTTTTTAGTTATTGGCCTTTTCGAAACCAGTTCCTTTTTAGGACTTTGTCACTTTTTATATTAAATTACCTTTTGCTAAAATATATATTTTTTACATATTTTTTTATATATTAAAGCTGTTAGCTTCTTTTAAATAGCGCTTTTAAATGCCATGGGCGCAATCCCTTATTTGTTTAAAAAGATCTAATCTGTTCTTTTATATTTGACTATCGCACATGATTAAATTTAATTTAAAAAAATCCGGGCACAAGTGTGTCTGGATTTTTTGACCGTGTTTGATTTGTTTTGATATTTTTATTATTTAAACGCGCCTGTTAAACTGCTAGTATCAACATCTTGTCTTTCTACTTCACTAGCTTGAAATAGTGGTTGGTTATAAATATTGTTCTTATTAGCAACAATGTTTGTTCAAAATTTATAAATTTCAGCATTAAAACTTCTTGCTTGAGCATTATAGTTTCTAATAGTTGCATAAATTTCATCTTCTTGAATAGCAATTTCGGTTTGAAATTGAAGATATGATCTATCAGCTTTTAGATTTGGATATTGTTCAATTTGAATATTAATTGCTCTTTGAACTGAATTTAACGTATCTGATACTTTTTTGACGTCTTTTTCTCCCTCTATGTCAACTAATTGTGAACGTAGTTTAATTATTTCTTTCTGAGTTGATTGTTCATATTCGGCATATCCTTTAACAACATCAAGTTGTTTAATCAATGTTGCTCTTCTTTTCTTTTCAGCCGCTTGAATAAGAGAAGATGCCTCTTGAATTCTATTCATTCTTTCAAGTAGTTCATTTCTTTTGCGAATGGCAACTAATAGTATTATTCCGATTGTTATAATACATAAAATTATAAATAACGTTCTTTCACCTTTAGTTGGTTCTGGAATTTTGATTGAATTATCAACATTAGGCTTAAACCCTTCATTTGATTGAGGTGTTCTTGAATCAAATAGCATATTGCCTCCTTTATGATTAAATAATTATACTATCTAAACATAGCAAAAATTTTATTTATCTCATCTTCACTAATTTTTTCATTTATATAAATATATGTACCGTTGCTATCAATTGATATTTTATAATCTTTATTAGCAATAAGCGATTTTTTTATTCTGTTAACAAACAAAAGACAATCATCCAGTTCATTACTTCTATTATTATGCAAGCTCTTATTAAAGGCTAAATATTTATCTGTATATTTCGCTGCATCCATAAATGAATTTGAAATTGAATTTTCTCGAAACAAATCACCATATGATACAAAATCATTATCTTCATTTAAGGAAACAGAAGGAATTCAAATAATAAATTTTTCTTCTGTAAATAAATGAAACCTTTCAAATGGCACCTTAATAACAATCCCACTTTTATATACTTCATCAATAAGTTGCTCTTTTCAATATGAATCAATACTAATCTTTAAAATAAGGGCATTTGAGCGCTTTATTCCAGTATCTTTCTTATATTCTCTATCAATAATTTGTTCTACATATTTAACATATAATTCACGAACATTATCTTTTGTTTTCATTGAAAACTTATTTCCAGTAATTGCTTTATTAATTACATCAAAATAATTAAAAAAGTCTGTTTTATCCTCACTAACACTAGCATCTTCATAAACATATTCGGATAAATATCTATCGCCCCGTTTTTCATATTTTTCTGATGCAATATTTGGATTTAAGTATGCCTTAGTTATTGCCTTAAATACAGGTATTAAATTATTTGCAATGATTAAAAGCATTCTTGAATATATGTCCCCAATAGTAATCAAATTATTTAAATCAAATAAAAATCCCATCCAATTATGCAATGAGGAATAACCGATTTTTTCCTCATTATAAACTCTTGAAAGCAATATATTATTTTTATACTTACTAAATAGCGGTCCTGGATAACCAAAATATTGCGCATAGTTAATAAAATTTTCTTGCGTTTTAACCTTAAAATAGTCTATAAAACCAATTTGATTATCATAATTAAAATTGTAATTTTTATAAAATTCAGGTCTTTCGAGTAAAAATTCTCCTTTTCTAAAAAGCTTATTATATTCTTTCTCGTTTAAATATTCTCGAGTTTCAATAAAGCTTAGATCAGGACGATAATTTGTTGGAATATTTAAGGCATGCATGGGCACTATAAATGGTGTAGGCTCTGTATGATAGGCATAAACAGCTTCTTCTACTCACGAGTCCTTAGTCCTAACAGTAATATATCCAACACCTCGTGTTACAACATCTCTTCATTCTTCAATGTTATATAAAACATCATAAAAATAAGAATTTCTAACTTTATATTTTTCTATCGCACTAAAACCGTAAAAGTCATCTCTATTAAAAATAGGACTAAATTCCTTTTTGCAAATTCCATATATTTTTTTAATATCCATTAGTGCTAAAACTTTATTTTTTCATTCCAACATTGAATACTTATTAAAAATTGTTGCTAGTATACTATTATTTTCATTTATTTTCGTTTGAATAATAGATAGCTTTTTACTTTTGAATTCTTTGAAATCTTTAATAGTTTTTTTATTATTATTAAAAATAGGGATAAAAAATAAACCTATTATTAAAAAGAAAAGAAAAATAATCAAACCATTAACGAATTTCCTAGAATTAATTTTGTTTTCCTTCTTGTTCTTGATAATTTCTTGCTCTAGTTCTTTTATTTTATTAATATTTTCGTCAACAATTTTAATTTCGTTTTCATTATTCTTATAGACTTCTTCCTCAAAAATTTTATCAAGAGCTGGCTTAATATTAAATGCTAATGGTTCGTATAAAGTATTAATTTGGTTGGAAAAAATTTTATTTCAGTCTATTTTCTTGAATTTGTTTTGTTCCAAAGTACTTTCATTCATATCTTAATTATTCCTTAAAATAGATCTTCTTTATCTTTTATCAAAGTAAAGTTTTGTTTTGGCTTTTCATATTGCTTCTTATTGCTAACAGCACTATTAATTTTAAAATCTTTCTTTTTTTCAATGCCTAGATCATCCTGATCAAAAATATTTTCTTTTTTATTAACTTCCTCATTTTTTAAAACAATAGATTCTTCTTGTTTATCAATCAATATTTTTTGTTGCTCATCAATTTTTTTTAGGCCAGCCGGATTAATATCCAAATCACCAGAATTTAGAGTACTAATGTTTTGCTCATCAATTAAGCCATTAGTAATATTTTCTCGATTTTGATCATCATACATTGAAGCTTCAAATTCCTGCGTGCTAAAATCAGGTTCATCTGGAATTATACATATACTATCAGCAGTTACCTCTCTCGAATCACTTAAGGTGCTATCATCAAGAATGTATACTTCTTGACTTTGCACTATTGATGTATCATCAATCAGTATTGTCTCCCTGGTGGCATTATCTTCAGAAAAAATATCTTTCTTATCTAAGTTAACATTAAGATTATTTACTTCCATATCTCTTTTTAGCTTTTTATTTCTTAGTGATATTTTCTTCAATTTTAAATCACTAATAAAAAAGAAACATAAGCTAATTACCAAAATAATGATAGGAATGATAAACGATAAAACGATTCCAATCTTATTACCAGGAAAAGCCATCGCCACATATATAAATGAATTAATCAAACCTGCATTTCATTTATTTGGCAATCATAAATTTTGTTCATTCTTAAAATCAGAATACCATTTATCAAATATTGCTAAAAAAGCATTTTTAGAATTATATGGTGCCGGCTTCAATTTAGCATAATAAATTGATGTGCCCAATAAAATTAGCGCAATAAAAATAAACAAAAGCCGCCATAAGCTAAAATGGAAAACACCAACAGAATATGTGTTTTTCATTTTAAAGATATTCTTAATTGCTAAAAAAAACAAATATAGAAAAAAAATAGGAGAAAATAAACCAAAAAACATTCCAAAAGTGTATGTATGTATTGTCGTCAAGCCCTTAACATTTAAAAAAGATACAACAGTAAAAAACACAACTATAAAACATATCATAGTCCAAATAAAAGGTTTGTCTTTGGATCAAAAATATGTCTTTTTTCTTTTTATTTTTTTAGGAATTTGCTCTTGTTTTGTATCATTTTCAATATTTGCTTCTGATGCCATATTATCCTCTAAATTTCATATAAAGTTATAACAATCATTGGTTCTTTTGATAGCACCTTAAATATTTTTCTTTTTATACTTTTCCGTAATTTTTCCTGTATTTCTTTTAAATCAATATCATTAGCCTTTTTATCCTTAAATTCTTTGGAAACCATGTCATTAACAATTAAGGTAATAGTTTCTTTATTGTCTTTAGTGATTATCCCATAAGAAGAAATATGAAGTTGGCCAATTGGTTGTTTGGTTTTATAATCAACTAAAGTGCTTATTGCAATAACTCCGTCTCTCGAAAGATTTTCGCGTTCATTAATTACTTCCTGAGAAATATCGCCAACGCCAAAACCGTCGATAATTGTATCCCCAACAGATTTAATAGAATGTTTTTGGGATATAAGCTCATTGTTTAAAAATTCTGCCACTTTACCATTTTGTAAAATTATACAATTGCCAAAATTCATCCCTGCATCACGCGCTACATGAGATGCAACCACTAAATAACGATAAAGTCCTTGTATAGGAATAAAATATTTTGGTTTTAATGTTTTGATTATATTGTATATATCTTCTTTAGCAGGATTACATGAATAATACTGATCTGAGCTTAATTCAATTAAATTTGGTGTGTTTCTTGCTATTTCATCTAATGTCAATGCGTAATTAACTTCAAGGCCATTTACAGGAGGCGCAATTATTATTACTGCATCATCAGATCTAAGTTTTAAATAAACGTCATTATTTGATGCGATTCTAATAAATCTTAAATATAGCCTTTCAATAGCGCCAGTAACAAGAATTACCGCATTCTTTGTTTCATTAGCAACACGATAATCAATGAATTCTGGTAATTGAAGATCTGGGTTAATTTTTGATACTAAATTAATAAATTGCGAATAATTTCTTCCATATGTAACAACAGGACGATTATATCTTTTGGCTAGAACTAAAACTTCATGTGCTGTTATCATATCTTCATCATACAAACCAACTATTATTCTTTTGTTATTAGGGGTTTCCTTGAATTTATATTCAATTTTTTTTGAAATTCAAAGTTTATCTATACTTCTTCCAGGGTAATTCGAATGCCCGGAATCTAAGATTAATAACTGCAATTTCTTTCCATTATTGATAATTTGCCTAATTTTAGGAACATCAGTTTTTCCATAAGGGCCCAAGTCTCCATCAACAAAATTTGCCATAAAGAGAATATTTCCATCCTTATATTCGAAGTTAAAACCTATTTGTCCAATCAATCCACCAGCTAGATCAAAAGGAGTAACAACTACATCATTAAATTCAATAGGCATGCTAATTGTTTTTACATCATAACTATGATTATTGATATTGTATTTTGAAATTCTATCCATAATAACAATACGATTAAATGGACTTGTATAAATTTTTAGGTTGGGAATTCTCATTAATAATCAAGGAATAGCAGAAAATGATTCATTTTTAACGTCGGTTATAAACACTCCAACAATATCTTTTTCTCTCTTCACAAGGTAATCATAATTGCAAATTAAAGTATCAATCCCGTTATGCGAATTTATTGGCACCTTAGTGCCTGAATTAATAATAAAAAGTTTTTCATTAATCTCCAAAACATAAGAGTTTTTACCATTTTCATCCAATCCACCTAGTGCAAAAAAATTTATTTTGTTCATATTCCCCCATATCAAAATTATTCATTGAAATCTTATAAGAATTTAATTAAAATAATTTTAGCAACTTTTTTTATTTCTATAAGAAATTAAAAAAAATAAAGCGGTCTACGCTTTATTTAATTAGGAACTCAGCCCACACATAAGTATGATCCGAAAGCACAGAACCGTTTCGAATTTTTTCATCTTGACCAATTTCAATTCCCAATTTTGTTAATTCTTCAACAAGTTTGCTATCCTCTTTTGTTTTATAAATATCAAAGATGCCAGATTCTTCAAGTTTATAATCGGTTTTATAAAAAAGTTTATCATATGGTTCTGAGAATCTTTTGCTTGTACCAAGTGATGTGCTGAATTTTTCAGTGTCACCAAACACAGACTTATATTTTCCTTCAAGTGTACTAAAAACGAATGATTGTTTTCCGTGTTTTATATTAGTGTCTCCGCCAAAGAAAATATTGCTTTGAGGTCCATCTATTGAATCAAAATAATCTAATACATTAACTAGTTGTTGGCCCTCTCTATATTCGAATGTTCCAACCCCTTTATTTGTTTTTTCACCGATTGCTCTATTTGACTTAGAAGCTCCTGGAGCGTCAAAATGATCGAATACAAAAGTTAGTTTAACATCTGGTTTTAATTTATATTTAAATTTTATACCATAGGGAGGTCTTGCATATTGAGCCTTTTCACTGCTAGAACTAATAGTAAATTCTTGTGTATAACTATAACCAATTTCGCCATTTGAGAATGCTTCTGGTTCCATTTCTTTTGTGTTATATATAACTGCTACATGCTCTGCAACTTTAGCCCCAAATTTATCGCCTTTCAATTTTTTTGAAGCTATGTATGCATACATATTTGAACTTGATAATTTATTCATTTCATCAACAATATTTTTAACACCATCGGCATTATCAACCTCAGTTAGGCCCAAAACATCAAAATTTTCTTGTTTTGCTAGATAAGCAATTCTTTTGGTTTTCTTTTCTTGTTTTGTTAAATCACCTGTGAAATTTAAAATATTTCAATGCCCATATTTAACTTTATTGTCGCCACTTGGATCAGGTTGCAAAGGTTCTTTGTCTTTCTTTTCATCATCTTTATTATGCTCAGTTTCACCAGGATTCTTTGGTAGTGGAGTAGATGAAGAATCACTTGATCCATTATTTTGTTCTTTGCTATCGTTGCCCTTATCTTGGCCAGGGTCCTTTGTATCCTTATTTCCTTCTTCTTTTTTTTCTTTTTCAGGATTTTGTTTTAAGTCCTGGTCATTATTTCCATTATCTTTTTCTTGGCTTTCCTTTTCTTCTGGCTTTTTGCTATGATCAACATCATTATTATTTTTATTACCGCAACTTGCAGCAATCAATGGCAACAACACAAGTGGTGATGCACATAGTGATAATAATATTTTCATCTTTTTGCTTTTATTTTTCATAATATAAATTTTACTACTTTATAAAAAATATCATCTAGGAGATATATAGTTTAGGTTTGTCCTCTTTTAAATTTACAATATTTACTATAAAATTTTAAAAAAATAAAATTATAAATTTTTGTTTTTAATTTAAGCTATTTTTTATCAAAATCATAACCTAATTCAAATAACAAATCCTTTATTTCCTGAGCTTTTGCAAAATCTCATTTCTTTGAAGCTAGCTGCATCTCTCTAATTAATTCATTAATGTATGACTTTTTAGCCTTTAATTTATAATCATTACCAAATTTAGAATTTAAAATAAGATCAACATTAATTTTGGGAATCGGTTTAATAACTGTTTTTGGAATAATATTGTGTTCTTTGTTAAACTTTATTTGAATTTCTCTCTTTTTTAAATTATCATCTATAGTTTCTTTCATTGCTTCAGAAACTTTATCAGCAAAGAAAACTACTTTTCCATGGTCGTTTCTTGCGGCTCTACCAACAATTTGAATAAGTGAGGATGTATCTCTTGAAAATCCGTTTAAATCGGCATCCAAAACAATAATTAAACTAACTTCAGGTAAATCAATGCCCTCTTTCAATAAATTAATTCCTATTACAACGTCGAACTTTCCCATGCGAAGGCCCGCTAGAATAGCATTTCTTTCAAAAATTTCTAATTCATGATGAATGTAAGCTGATTTAAATTTTTTTTCTTTTAAAAAATCCGAAAATTCTTCTGCGCTTTCTTTTGTCAAGGTTAATATTAATGTTCTTTCGTTTCTTTGGATCTGCGATTTTAGTAAATCATATATTTTGGCTTGTTGATTCTCTTTAAGCATAATCTCAATTTCTGGGTCCAACAGCCCAGTTGGCCTAATAATCTGTGTAATAACCTCACCATTAGCATATTCAATTTCTCTTTTTTTGCTTGGTGTTGCAGACATATAAATGCGAGGAAAATCATACTCAAAAAATTCTTCATATTTTAATGGCCTATTATCAAGAGCAGATGGTAAACGGTAACCATATTCAACAAGAGTATCTTTTCTCGATTTATCACCGAGATACATTCCTTCCAATTGCGGTAATAATAAGTGACTTTCATCGATGTAAATCACAGCATCCTTTGGCAAATAATCAAACATTGTATAAGGTTTTTGACCCGGCAGTCTACGATCAAGATATCTTGAATAATTTTCCATGCCTTTTGTATAACCAAAATCTTCAATAGAAGCAATGTCAGCATTAATACGCTCATTTAGCCTTTCATACTCAAGGAGTTTGTTATTCGATTTGAAAAAATCTAGCTGGCTAGATAATTCATCTTTGATCTCTGCAGATATCATTTGAATTCAATCTTTATTCATGATATAAGTGGTACATGGAAAAATGGTAGTACTGCTAACAATTTCAATAACATCCTTAGTTATAGAATTAATTATTTTAATACTCTCAATTATATTATTTTCATTAACTTCTATTCTTATTTGGCCATTATGCTTATAACCAGGGCATATTGTTAAGACAGAACCATATGCAGAAAATTCACCAAATTCAATATCAGGATAGATCTTTTTATTTTGATAACCCATTTGTACTAATGAATATTTTATTTCCTTGATGCTTATGCCCATTCCGACATAAATATTTAATAAATATTTCTTGTACTCATGTGGATTAAAAGCGCCATAAATTGCTGCAACAGATGCGACAACAATAGTGTCCCTTCTATTGAGTAATGAATTAAAAGCTGAAATTCTCATTGATTCAATTTCCTTATTAATTGTAGATGACTTTTCAATAAACAAATTATCTTTAGGCAAATAAGATTCAGGACGATAATAATCAAAATATGAAACAAAGTACTCAACTTTATTTTCGGGAAATAGTTCTTTAAGTTCGTTATATAATTGGCTAGCTAAAGTTTTATTATGACTAATCACTAAAGCGGGTCTATTGCTATTTTGAATAACATTGGCCAAGGTAAATGTTTTACCAGACCCTGTAACGCCTAATAAAACTTGATGTTTTTTGCCCTCTTTTAACCCCTGAATTAATTTATTAATTGCTTGGGGTTGGTCGCCAGATGGCTTATAGTCAGAAACAAGTTTAAAATTCTTCATAATTTAAATTATATACTAAGCATATTTATCTATCAGAAACATCCCTTCTATATAAAATTATGATACAATTAGTTAATTATGAAGATAGCAAAAAAAATATTATTAACATTAACAAGTATTTCTGTTCCTTGCATCTCTACTGCTCTTGTTGTTTCGTGTTCGAGAGGCGAATCATTGAATGATTTTGCGAAAGCCTTCGTTTTAGGAACGGCTGGTAGAGAAAACTACAAAAAAGATACTAAAACACTAGATTTAAGCAAAACTAATCTAAAGGTTATTCCAGCTGGAGCCTTCTCAGGAAATTCATTGCATGGTTTGTTTTTAAACACTAATGAACAATCGCATGCAGCTCCTGAATTTCTTGCTGCACCAGGAATCTTTGATATTAAAAAAAATGAGATTAATATAGAAAAAATTATTCTTCCTAGCAGTTTAGAAATTATTGAAAAAGGTGCTTTTGCCAATTTAGGATTAAAAGAAATTCAATTTGATATTTCTTCAAATAACCTAACAAAAATTGAAGAGGAAGCTTTTGCAAACAACAGATTAACTAAAGTAGAACTACCATCATCAATTGCAGAAATAAATGAAAAAGCATTCTATAACAATCAAATAACTTCAATCAATATCGAAGCCGCGACAAGACTAAAAAAACTAAGTTTTGGTGTTCTCGCTAAAAATAAATTAACTCAAATAAATTTAAAGAACATTAACACTATTGAAGACTCGGCATTGGCGCTAAATGAATTTACAATGCTTAACTTACCAAAAAATGTTACTCGTGTTTCAGAAAAAATGTTTTTCTTCTTTGGAAAAAATAGTGATGCTCATAGCGTAGAATTAACCATTGAAAATGATACTGTTAAAAAACAACTAACTAACGCGCTTAAAGAAAATAATGATCTTCACTATTCAATCAAATAATTTTTGATCAGCTAATGGCTGATTTTTTTATTTATTTTTTGTTTTTTGGATTAAAAATTATTTAATTATTCCGATTTTAAGCTAAAACCTAATTATCCAAAATTAATTAGGAATAACTTTATTAAACGATATGATTTCGTAATTAAATATTAAGAAAAAATATAAAAATATCCTTGCTTTATTTGCCTATTAATTCTTAAAAATTATTCATTAATCTTTATTATCTATTGCATAACAAAGAAGGCACTTATATTATGCTGCTCCCCAAAAAGGTGAGGAAATATCCACGAAAAATAACATTTGCACATTATATATTTTTAAAAAAATAGTGCATCGCCATTATATTAACGCTTATTTTATACTATGAACATAACATAATAATTCTTTTTTTAAAAAATCAATAATTTAATTTTAGATATTTGCTGCTTTAAAGTTTTTTTGCAAATTTCTTCCAAGCATCTGCATTTCAACGTAACAAATATAATAAAGTCCTAAATAGTGGATCAATTATTGCAATAGAACTTAAACTTATTAAAAATATTTCTTGACTTATATTATTGCTTCCAAAAAGAATTAGAATATATACAAAACTAGTTTGTAATCCAATCATTGTGAATATAGAAATTAAATTAGGCATTCAAACATCATTGGCTCCCCACAAAGATCTTAATGTTGTTAATGGCCCCACATCCATCAATGATTTAATTGCAAAAACACTCATTAAAATGTAACAATATTGGTTTATTAATTTTGTCTCTATTGAATATATTTTAAACAAGGGGTAAGTTAAAATAATTCCCAAAATGCCGAATAATAGCTGAACTATAAAACCAGTTTTATAAGCCAAATTACCAATTTTTTTAGCCTTATCAAGTTTATTTTTTCCGATTTGTGTTGCCACAACAGATGAGGTAACATAACTTAACGCTAGCAAATAAGCAGCAAATAAATCATAGATATTATTCAAAGCCCTTCAAAGACCAATAAACCTATCATTTAATTTAGCGTCCGGAATAGCCTTGGATAATAAATATTGCGAAACAAATCAAATCCCTGTTTCTAGTGAGATCGGGAAACCGATTTTAAGAATTTCCTTAATATATTTATTATTCCATGTTTCTTTAAACTTAATTTTATGATTCTTGACAACATATTTTTTCACTAAGATACTAGATATCACAATATTAATTAATGAACCTATGATAATTTCAAGTGAGGCTAGGAATGCATTTTTTATTACAAAAAGAATCATAAAAATTCAAATTGTTCTAACAATTGTTCCAACAATTACGCCAATTATAGCAAGTTTATTTTTCTTTATTGCTTGCAATGAAGAATTCATTATAAAGGCAATGGAAGTTATAAAAATATCAATAGTACCAATTCTTAAAAATTTTATAGCAAAACTATGTTCATTTTTAACTTCTACTTCAACATTAGTCGGAATATAATTGATCCCATCAGCAAATCCACCAACAAATATTTTATGATTTAAATCAAGTTGATAAACCTGCTCTAATTTTAAGTTAGATTTCTTTAAATTACTTATAAAATTGTTATAGTCAACTTCCTTTTTTCAACCAATAATAAAAGTATTTTTAGCGCCTGAAAGTGATAAAAGTTTAGGAGCACTAAAAAATACAATTAAATATATTACGCCATTCAAAATTAGTGATAAATAAAAAGCTGATCAAAGAAGTTTTGCAATTTCTTTTTGCTTTCCTTGACCATAAAGATTGGATGCTACAACTAAAACACCAAGTTGGAATAATAATGGTAAGAAAGTTATTATTTTATATACAACAAATATCTTTGCAAAAGTATAAAAATAATAGCCATTGTAAGACCCATCAGCATGATAAACACGATTATAAAAACTGACAGCTAATGATCCCGCAATGGTGACTGTGGCAAAAAATAATGTCTGAATAAAAATGGGAAAAGATAACCTTAAGAGATATTTGAAGTTATATTTTTGTTTAAAATATTTATCGTTTTCAATTGCTTTAATATTCATAGTTTATCTATTAATTTTACTAAAAACATAATTATAATTTTTATAATAAAATATATAGATAAAATCATATCAAAACATATAGGAGAAATTATGGGTTTCTGGTCAAAACTAAAAGATAAACTTTTTGGAACAAAAGAGGAAAGAATTGCAAAAAAACAAGCTAAAATAGAAAGTAAGGAAAAGAAAAATCTTGCAAAAGAATTAAACAAAAAAAATAAATTAGAAAATTACATAGCAGGTTTATCTAAATCAAATTCCTCATTCATTGAAAGCATTAAACAAATACAAAATAGGCATAATAAAATTGATGATAATTTCTTTGATGAACTCGAAGAATTACTTATTATGTCAGACATTTCAATAAAATTAGTTCAAATAATAATTAATGAATGTAAAAAAGAAGTTAAAAACGAAAACATTCAAGACCCTAAATTGATTAATGAAATTATTGCAGACAAATTATTTACTTTCTATGCCTCTAATTCAATTATTGATACAAGTCTTAATGTTCAAGACAACCGAATTAACGTAATTTTGGTTGTTGGTGTTAATGGCTCTGGTAAAACTACTTCAATATCTAAAATCGCTCACAAGTTAATTCAAGAACAAAAAAAAGTTTTAATTGCTGCTGCGGATACATTTAGAGCTGCAGCCGTTGAACAGTTAGAGATATGAGCTAATAAAGTTGGGGCAGATATAGTAAAACCGCTTAACAATGAAACAGATCCTGCGGCAGTTGTTTATCGCGCAATTGATAAAGTTAAAAACGATAATTATGATGTTCTAATAATTGATACTGCAGGAAGATTGCAAAACAAAATTAACCTTATGCATGAATTAGCTAAAATTAATAAAGTACTGCAATCAAAAATACCAGGCGCTCCTCATGAAAGTTTATTAGTTTTAGATGCTACAACCGGCCAAAACGGTATTTCACAAGCAAAAGCTTTTGGTGAAGTGACAAATCTAACTGGAATTATTTTAACAAAAATGGACGGAACCTCAAAAGGGGGGATTGTATTAACAATTAAAGATGAAATTAATCTAGCCGTAAAATTCATAGGTTTAGGGGAAGGGATAGACGATTTAGCCGAATTCGATCTTGATTCATATATTTATGGTTTAATGAAGGGTATAAATGAATAATGGAAGATATTGAAGAAAGAGAAAAAATTATTAAATTGTTTGATAAATATGGGCAATTATTACCACAATCACAAAAGCAAGCCCTATATCTCCATTTAATTGAAGATTTATCTTTTGCTGAAATTGCTGATGAGTTGGCAATGTCAAGACCGGGCGCATTTGATGCTGTTAAAAAAGCAAGGCAAAAACTTATATTGCTTGATAAGAAACTAGGTTAAAAGTACTTATTTTGTTGAGTTAAAATAGTTATATTAATTTTAAAAAATATATAATTTTAAAAATAGTAAAACTTTTTAGAGGAGTTATTTAATGTCTTATAAATATAAAAGGGTTTTAATAAAACTTTCAGGAGAAGGATTAGCAAATAAAGAAAAACATTTAGCTATTGACTATGAACTAGTTGAAAAATTTGCTAAACAACTTAAAGTTATTATTGCCAATAATGTCGAGGTTGCAATTGTTGTTGGCGGCGGTAATTTTTGAAGAGGAACAAGCGCTGCGAAAAATGGTATTCAAAGAGTTAGAGCTGATTACATTGGTATGCTAGCAACGACTATGAATGCACTTGCCTTACAATCAGGTTTCGAACATAACGGATTACAAACTAGAGTATTATCTTCATTAACACTAGATCCCAAGGTTTGCGAGGTTTATATAAATGAAAAGGCTAAAAAATACCTAAAAAGTGGCGAGGTAGTAATTTTTGCTGGCGGAACTGGTAGACCTTTTTTTACAACAGACACCGCTTCAACATTATATGCTTCCGAAATAGAAGCTGATGCAATATTAATGGGTAAAAACAATATTGATGGTGTGTATGATAGTGACCCTAAATTCAATAAAAATGCAATTAAATTCAATACATTAACTTATGATGAATTGCTGGAAAAAGACCTTAAGGTTATTGATCAAACCGCTGCATCAATGGCAAAAGAAAATAATATTGATATAATAGTTTTTGATATTAATGAAAATGAAGCATTATTAAGAGCTATTGAAAATAAAATACCAAATACAATCATTGCTAATAAAAAATAGAGGAATTATGGAGTTAAGTTTTTATATAGAAGATTTAAAAAAGAATATTAAAAAAACAATCGACAATTTTGAAGTGCAATCATTAAAAGTTGCTGTCGGAAAAGCAAACCCCGCTTTGATTAATAAAATTAAAATTAATTACTATGAATCGTGAATGAATTTAGATGAATTAGCTTCAATAAGTTCAAATGGACCATTAGAATTATTAGTTAAACCTTATGATATGGCAATTCTAAAAATAGTTGAAAAAACTCTTATAGACCAAAAACTAAATATTACTATTATTAATATGGGACATCAATTAAGATTAATTTATCCGCAAATGACAACAGAAAAACGTATGGAAATGACTAAGTTATTAAATCAAATCGCTGAACAAGCAAAGGTGGGGATAAGACAAATCCGCCAGGATATTAATAAACACATCAAAGCAGATAAAGAACTGTCAGAAGATCTACAAAAGAATTATTTGGACCAAATCCAAAAAGAGATAGACAAATCAATTGAAAACATAAATTCACTAACTAAAATAAAAGAAAAAGATTTAATGACAATTTAATAAAATCAAAATAGTTCATCGGAATTACTGAGAATAAAAAAATAAGTAAATTTATAAGAAGTATACTTGTTCAAAAAGGCAAAACTATAATAAAAGATTAATGCATCTCATTAAAACTAAAAAAGTTTTGTGCAAATCTATTAGACCTTTCTTAAGAAATTTTATTAGGAAGGGTCTTTTAATTATAAAAAATAAAAAAAGAAATAATTAAACCTAAATTATTAATAAATTCACAAACGGGATTTTAACAAATTGTCTCTTTTAAAAACTATTGTGCAAATTCTAAAGGTAGTGTAAAAAAAATGTGTAAGTTAATCTCTAACTTGCTTTTTAGTAAGTGATTTGAGATTAGCAATTACACAAATGTAAATTTATTATACAAAAACAGGTCCTCAATTAAAAACAACTTTATTTCATTTTTCTAACTGATTTTGGATTGCAAAATAAACTATCTTTATTAAAGAGCCATCAGTAGGAAATGAAGTTTTGTTTCTTGATATTTTTCTAATATTTCTATTTAAATTTTCGATGACATTTGTTATATAAATTAGCTTTCTAATTTCAGTTAGAAAATTAAAAAAAAGCAATTAGTTCATTGATGTTTTTTTGTCAACTTTTAAGCGCATAGTGATATTTAGAATCTCATTTTTCTTTGAAAATATCTAGGAATCTAGATACTTCATCTTAGGGACTATAGATATTTTTGTTTTGTTTACAATTAATGTTTTATATAGTGCATTTTCTATTAATATTACTTTAATTTATTTGCTTTGTCGCTAAACATAATATAAATATAGGCTTCAATAATTTGATTTGTACGTTCATCAATAGATTTTTTTCGATTTTTAAAATCCTCAAGACATTTAATAGGTTCTCCAACTATTGGGCTAAAAGATATTTTAGTTAAATTGCCTTCTTTATCAGGTAGCAAGGACATTATTGGTGTGTTTAATGCAAAATTTGTTTTTGATACCATATTATATTTACTTGGATCTTTAACCATTTCATTACTTAATCTTGAGTTATCTGGCTTAAACATTAAATCACCATTACCAATCTTGTAAACTAATGTCATATAGTCTGTATTAAAATCGATATTCATATTTTTTAAATCTTTGCAATCTTCTGGCGAGGGGGTTTGCGGCAATATGTGTTCATAACTTAAATTTAAATAGCTTAAATCATTTTGACGTTCATCTTCACTTCTAAACTTTTCATATCAAAAAGGCTGTTCGCGCTTATTTTTGAAACCGCTAAATACACATGCAATAATTAATTTATACAGTTTATTTGACACTGGTTTAAATGATGAATTCTCATCAGTTATTTCATAATTAAATTTATTATTAAGATGTTCGCGCAATAATTTAATATTTTTATCGTCTTCATCATTTAATGATAGCATCTTAATAAGTTCTTTATAAATTTGATTAGCAAATTCAACATCTACAGGCTTATTATCTTTGAATAACAATTTATTTGTTTTATTAATTATTGATGTACTTAGGGATTGTCCTTTAAAATCAAGTTCCCATAATGTGTCAAACTTTTCAATTTTGTATAGTACTTTAGACAAAATAATAAGATTTTCTTCATTTAAATCAACATTTGGAAAAAAGTTTAATTTGTTTAGGATTGATATGATTAAAGGAACATAAATAGATTTAGAACCACCCGATGTTATATTATTGATTTGCAAATTAATAAAATTAATATATTTAATTTTTTGTATTTCATCTCTCGGACTAAAAAGGTGTGTTTTAATTTTGTAATTAAATATATTTACAACTTTAATATCATCTATTACAAAATCTACTATAAAAAAATATAAATATAAAACTTTTTTTACATCATTAATAAACTGTTAGTGTCTATAATTATTAAATATGAAAAATATTAAGCTAAGAATAAAGTCAGCAATGATTTTAGCATTAATTTTATTGCCTTTTTTATTTATAACATATTTTGGAAAAATACCAGGAAAAGTTATTGGCTTCTCCTTCTTTGCTATCATTTCTGCATGAGCAACTTATGAGGTTCTTTCTCATAACATTTTAAAAAGATGGGAAAATATTCTTATAGCTATTTTAACAGTATTAGTTTGGGCTTTTCCGTTGGATTGGTTTTCAGCGCAACCAGAACATAGTAATTTTATAGGTCTTGCAAAAACAACTGGTTCAAATATATTGATAGTAACAAAACAAATAAAAAAATCAATTTTTTTTGGATATGATAGTCTATCTAAATTTAGAGCATTACAGCTATTGCTAATAATTCTCTTTATAACTTGCATATTTCTAGTAAATCTTTTTATTACTAAAACCATAAAAAGAGACTTTATTTTTTCTTATTTTATTGCTATTTTTTCAACATGATTTATTCCACTTGCTTTTAAAAGCTTGTTTATATATAACGCTGCAAATTTATATTTTGTCTTTGCTATTATTATAATACCAGTTATCACTGATACGATGGCCTATGTCGGCGGTTCTTTATTTGGAAAAAAATTAATTAAACGAGGGATGGCTCCTAAAATAAGTCCAAAGAAGTCATGAGAAGGCGCTTTTGTAGGTTTTATATTTGGATCGATTTTTGTATTTATAACAATGTATTTAGGCCATATAACACAAAACAAAACATTTTCTATTTTTACTAATTGAAAACAATTAATAGCTGGCATATTCCTTTTACCATTTATATCTATTCTAGGCGATCTTGTTTTTTCGCTAATCAAAAGATTATATAGAATAAAGGATTTTTCAAATTTAATACCAGGGCATGGTGGTTTTATGGATCGTTTTGATTCAACTTCATTTGTTGTAATCATGACTTCAATAATATTATTTATTAATTAGATTTGGAGGTAATTCATATGATGGATGAATATTTTAAACAACTATGTAAAGAGGTAAAATTTGAGCCATCTAATGAATTTGATGGTGCTAAACTTTTATTAGTACATCCTGCTATTAAAGAGGGATTTGAAAACTGAGTTTTTGATGTACAATTTGATCAACATATTAACATCAATGAATATAAGAAATTTCATAAAGCTGTCGAGTCTCGATTTCCAAAATGCCGCATTAATTTAATTATTCAAAATGTTATTTTAGATAAAAAAAACATTGCTGACTATCTAAAATATGTTATTGATAAAAGTTTTCCTTCATTGAATGACATTTCTGGTTTTATAAATTCGGCTCATATAGAAGTGACTGACAATGAAATAAATTTTCTTATTCCATTAAAAACTGCATATGAGAAATTCAAACAAAATAATAACCTAATTGTTCAAGGACTAGAAAAAATAGGATTTGAATTTCTTAAACCTATTTATAAATTAGCTGATAATTCAAATAATAGTAAGAAAAAAACCATAAACAATTTAATAAACTCCTACTCAATTCAGCAAAAAGAGGAATTAAGTTTTTCGCAAAAAAATCCAGATAAAAATACAACAAATAGTAACGGTCAAAAATATTACGCAAAACCTAAGGCTAAATTAGTTGAAATGGATATTGCTACCGCCTTAACAACATTTGAAGAACTAAGAGTTATTGTAAAAGGGGAAATTTATTTTTTAGAATGGAAATCGTTAAAAAATAACAAACGCCTTTTAACATTAAAAATTTCAGATTATAACGAAGCTATTTCTGTCAATTTTATTCAAAACGAATCAGAAGAAAAACCTTCTATCAATGAAGGCGATACTATTTATGTAACGGGTATGCTAACTGATGACAAATTTACACAAGCTAAGGTTATAATGGCATACGGTGCGCAAGCGTTTACCAAAACAGAGCCAATAACTTCATTAGCCGAAGATAATGAGGTTGAAAAAAGAATAGATTTAGCCACAAGAACACACATGAGTGTTCAAGACGGAATTTCTTCCCCTAATGAATATATAAAAGCTGCCATAAAATATGGCCATGAATTTATCGCAATTACGGATTTAGATAATGTGCAAAGTTTCCCATCTTTCTATAATGCCTTAAAAAAAGAAAAAAGAATTAAACCTATATACGGAGCAACACTATCTACAATTTCAAAGAAAAATTTAATTTTTAAAGGATATGAAAAATTTAAGGATTTTGATTTAAAAGAAGCTGAGTACGTTGTTTTTGACCTCGAAACTACAGGACTATCATGCCGCTTTGACGATATTATTGAGTTTGGAGCTACAATAATTAAAAATGGCATAATAGTAGAAAAAATTCAGTTTTTTATCAAAACAAAAAAGACACTAAGCCAAAAAATCAAAGAACTAACCAAAATAAATGAACAACTTTTAGAAGGGGGGCTATCCCCTGAAGAGGGAATTAAAAAAATCCATTCTATTTTAAACGGGCGCATTGGTGTAGCGCACAATGCTGCGTTTGATATAAATATGTGTATGGAAAAATTTAGAAAATTAGGTCTTGATACAAGCAATCTAATTTGTGTTGACTCCTTGTGGGTTTCATATTTTTTAGATAAAAGTGAAGCAAGGCATAAAATGAATTATGTATGTAAGAGACATAATGTTATTTATACATTTAGCGACGCTCATAGGGCTGATTATGATGCTCATGCTTTGGCTCAAGTCTGATTAAAAATGATTACAAGATTAGCCATTGAAAAAAACATCTTTAGCGCATCCGAGCTATTAAATGTTGATGCTACACAATGATCAAACAGAATAATGTCTTCCGAAATAAGAGTATTAGCAAAAAACCAAAGAGGACTTAAAGAATTATTCAATATTCTATCTTCATCACTAACAAAAAATTATAATGACGGTCCAAAGTTTTACATTGAGGATAAAATAAAATACAATAATATTTTGTTTGGTTCAGGGACACATCGCTCAAAATTATGGGACAAAATAATCCTGGGTACAAATGAATCAATAGAAAAAGAAATTGTTAACTTTGATTATATTGAATTGCCACCGATTTCATCTTTTGTGTATTTAGTAGAGGGTGAGGAACTTATCTCATGAGAAAATCTTAAATTCGCATATCATGACTTAATCGAAAAATGCAAAAAGCTTAACAAAATGTGTGTTGCAACATCTGATTCAAGATATGTTTATGATTTTCAAAAAACTATTCATGCCATTTACATTAACGCTCCTTCGCTTGGTGGCGGGGTACATTGATTAAAAAGAAAAACACAACCAAAGTTGCAATATCTAACAACTAGACAAATGTTAGATGAATTCGCTTTTTTAGGTGATGAAAAATTAATTAAAGATATTGTTATTTATAATCCCAAAAAAATTGCTAATCAAATTGAGAACATACAAGTTATTAAAGATAAATTGTATGTTCCGACCTTTGATGATTCACCAACTAAATTGCGTAATTTAGTATATGAAAATCTTTATAAAAAATATGGAAAAAGTCCTGATCCAATAATCATTGAAAGAATAGAAAAAGAGTTAAACCCTATTATTAAGTATGGTTACTCAGTAATTTATTGAATTAGCCATAAATTAGTTAAACGTTCAAATGAAGATGGTTATCAAGTGGGTAGTCGTGGCTCAGTAGGTTCCTCGATAGTAGCTAACCTATCAGAAATATCAGAAGTTAATCCGCTTGAACCACATTATTTATGTTTGGAATGCAAATATTTTGAATGAAATAATGATCCCAATATATATTCAGGATGGGATCTCCCTAATAAGAATTGTCCAAATTGCAATAAAAAACTTTCAAAGGATGGGCATAATATACCTTTCGAAACCTTTTTAGGTTTTGAAGCTAACAAAGTTCCGGACATTGATTTAAATTTCAGTGGTGATTATCAACCAAAAATTCACAATTTAGTTAAGGAATTATTTGGTGAAAATCATTCATTCAGGGCCGGAACTATATCTAAAATTGCCTTAAAGACCGCATATGGTTTTTGCCGAAAATATATGGAAGAAGTGCGATTAAGTGAAACGCCGTGATCAAGAACTTTTCTTGATTTCTTAGCAAATAAATCGGCCGGGGTTAAAAGAACAACAGGGCAACACCCGGGAGGAATTATTATTATTCCCAAGGAATTTGATGTTGAGGACTTTACACCTGTTAATTATCCCGCAAATGATGTTAATAGTTCATGAAAAACTACACACCTTAATTTTGAATCCATTCATGATAATGTTTTAAAACTTGATTTACTAGGTCACGATGATCCAACAACAATAAAAATGCTTGAAGATTTAACAAAAACAAATGCCAAAGACATACCAAAATCTGACCCAGAAGTTATGAAGTTATTCTATACAACTGAATCGCTAAAAATCGATCCAAAAATGATTGATGGTGAAACTACAGGTGCTTATGGTTTGCCAGAGTTTGGAACGGGTTTTGTTAGAAACATGTTAAGAGAAGCGCAACCACGGACATTTAATGATTTAATCTTATTAAGTGGTCTAAGTCACGGAACTAATGTGTGGGCCGGAAATGCTGAAGAGTTAGTCAAAAAAGGGTTTAAATTAAAAGATTGTGTATGTTGTCGTGATGATATTATGCAAGAATTAATAAGAAAAAATATCGAGCCATTAAAAGCCTTTGAAATAATGGAAAAAGTCCGTAAGGGTAAGGGCTTATCCGCAGAGCAAGAGGAACTATTAATAAAAAATAATGTTCCAGACTGATACATTAATTCACTAAAAAAAATTGAATATATGTTTCCTAAGGCTCATGCAACGGCTTATGTTATTATGGCCTGAAGAATTGCTTGGTATAAACTTTATTATCCTCTACAATTTTACGCTTCATATTTTTCAATAAGACCAGATGCAATTGATATTGAAACAATGTCAAAAGGGTATACTAGCGTTGATATAAAACTAATGAATTTAAAAAAGAGAAAGAACGATATAAGTAATGCGCTTTCAACAAAAGAGTCAGCATTAATTACCACATTTGAAATAACAAAGGAAATGTATGCTCGAGGGTTTAAAATTCAAAACGTTTCTTTATCAATATCTCATTCCAAGGATTGAATTGTTGATGAAAAAACCAAATCCTTAATACCGCCATTTATTGTTGTTGATGGACTAGGTGATACCGTTGCAGAACAAATAGTTAATGCTCGAAATCAGCAAGAATTTTTATCTATCGAAGATCTTTGCCAGAGAGGAAAAGTAAATTCTAAGATTTGTTCCGAACTAAAAAAGCTAGGTATATTAGATAATTTAAATGATACAAATCAAGTTGAATTATTTTAACAAAATAACCTTAATTATAATTAAAAAACGTCTTGTATGTATTCAACATAAAAGACGTTTTTATTTATTTCTTCTTAATTTTTTCAGCGCATTAATTGCAGCATTGGTTTCGGCTTCTTTTTTAGATTTACCATAACCCTCGCCATATCTTTGAGATTCATGCAATACAATAGAACCAAATTCATTGTTAGGAAGCATTTCGGTGACATACTCAATTCTAGAATGACTAAATTGTTGTAATAATTCTTGCAACTCGCTTTTAGGATGCACATGGGTTTTGTTACATTGCAAATTAAATGATTCTCATAATGTTAGGTTAGTAATTTTCTTTACCCCCTCAATACCATAAACCAAATATATAGCACCTATAAATGCTTCATAAAGATTAGATTTTGTTTTGATATTAGTTCCATTAGAAAATGCAGAATTACCATATCTTAATCATTTAAATAATGAGTACTTTTCAACAATTTTGGCAAGGTTATTTTTATCTACTATACTACTTCTTAATTTACTTGCTAAACCTGCCTCATATTGCGGAAATTTATTGGCAATTCAACTTGTTACAACAAATTGTAATACACCATCTCCAATGAATTCAAGATATTCATTATGAGGTCTTGTCTTATGTTCATTCGTAAAAGATTTATGTGTAAATGCAGTTATTAAAATAAACAAATGTTCATCACTTAATTCTTTTGTTTTTACTCCCAATTGTTTTAAAAAGGGCAAGACATTATCTAGGATTTTTAAATCACTACCATTAAATTTCATTATTTTCAATATCCCCCAATTGCTTTGAAAGGTTCTTTATAAAATCTTCCTTTTCTAGCAAAAGCTTAATTTGGTTTAATGCGTTTTCAAATGCTAATTCATCAGAACCACCGTGAGCTTTAACAACAATTTTTTCTAAACCAATTATATATGCACCGCCAATATTTCGGTAGTCAAATTTTTCTTTAAATTTTTTCAAATCATTTTTCAAAAAAAGACCCGCTATCTTTGTTTTTATATTTTTATAAATTATTTTCTTGAGAAGTTTCCCAAAATTAATAAATGAAGATTCAAGAGTTTTTAGAAATATATTTCCTTGTTGTCCTTCAGCTAAAATAATATCAACCTTTCCGGCAATGGCATCGTTAGGCTCAATAAATCCATAAAAATTAATTTTCTTATTTTCCTTTAATAGCGTGTAAGCGTTTTTGATATTTTGGCTACCCTTATATTCCTCAGTGCCAACATTTAACAATCCAATACTTGGGTTAAATTTTTTAAAAATTAATTCAAAATATTTACTAGCTACAATAGCTCAGTTGTTAATATATTGAGCTGGTGTATCAATATTTGCGCCGGCATCTAATAACAGGGAAAAATGGTCAGACATTGTAGGCAATATGGGCATAAAAGCAGGTCTAAAAACGTTTGGTAATCTTTTTGTTTTTAGGGTTGCTAATGAAATAAAAGACCCGCTATCACCACTGCTCAAGATTGCATCAAAATCATTCTCATTTAAATAATTAAAAGCATCCAACATTGATGATGGCTTTTTTAAAACGTCTCTTATCGAAGAATTGATGGTTGCTAAATTGGGTGAATCAATAATTATAAAATCTTCTTTTTTTATTAAATAAGTATTGTTTTTAATTTCTTTTTCAATAAGTTTTTTATCGCCAACTAAGGCAATTTGATAATCCTTATTTTTACTCATAAAGGCCAATGCCCCTTGGATTGCTTCTTTATAACCATTATCATTATTCATTACATCGAAAACTATTTTTTTCATTTCAATTCTCCTATTCCGCTGAAATTAAATAAGGATAAATACTTTGACCACCATTGTGTATTTCGATATCTACATCAAAATTTATTTCAATATAATTTTGTAATTCATCTATATCTGACTCAGTAACATCTTGGCCATAAAAAATGTTAACTAATTGCGTTTCGGGAGTAATTAATTCATGAAGTAATTTTATTGCTGCACCATTAAATGTTGGATCTGTATCTTTCAATCTCCCTTCTTTTATAGCCATAAAATCACCGGCTTTAACCTTAATACCGTTGAGTTTAGTGGTTTTAATTGAAGGCGAAACCTCGCCATAATGAATATTTAAAAGAGCATCATTCATTAGTTGTTGATTATCAGAAACACTATTTTCCTCACTATAGTTAAATAAAATACTTAGTGTTTGGGCCTGTGATTTTGTTGGAATTACTATAATTTCTTTATCTTGTACGATAGTTGAGGCTTGTTGGGCTGAGAGGATAATATTTTTATTATTTGGAAGAATAAAAATAGTTTCAGCTCTTACGGCGTTAATAGCGGATACAATGTCATTTATTGATGGGTTATTAGTTTGCCCACCTTCAACAATATACGAGACACCATTTTCTTTCAAAAGATCAATAATGCCAGTTCCAGAATTGCACGAGATTACAGCGGTCTTTTTTATTGGACCGCAATCATGTTGATTATCGTCACAACATTGATCATTACTATTATTATCATTTTTATTTCTTTTACTATCATTAGCTTGTAAGGTCATATTTTCAATCTTAATTTTTATAAATTGTCCCAAGCTATTTGCAATATTTAAAACATCACCAGGTCTAGTGACATGAATATGAACCTTTAAAAATGAGTCATCCTGCACAAGAACCATTGAACTACCATGTTTCTCTAATTTCGAAATTAATAAATCCTTTTTGAATTTTTTCTTATTTTTTAATTCGACAATAAACTCGGTGCAATAACCAAACTCACCATCAAAAACTTCATTATCAGATATAAATTTATTTACCTCAGTTTGTTTTTCCAAAAGCGTAATAGGTTGACCTTGAAAGTATAAATGCATTCCCTCAAGAATAGCATACAAACCTTCACCGCCTGAATCAGTAACCTCAACTTCTTTTAAAACCGGTAATAGATCAGGTGTATGATCGCAACTTATTCTAGCAAGTTCCACGGCAACACGTGAAACGTCAGTAATATCACTATC
The DNA here is from genome assembly GCF_053851675.1 of Mycoplasma sp. 1781. NCBI lineage: Bacteria > Bacillati > Mycoplasmatota > Mollicutes > Mycoplasmatales > Mycoplasmataceae > Mycoplasma > Mycoplasma sp. 1781. Next base: position 12,784 of record NZ_JBSQBC010000001.1, on the reverse strand, counting down.
AATAAGAATTTTTTCTTTTAACCCTTCTGATGTTTGTCTGATAACAGTTAATATTGTCCCCTCAACAGGTTTTAAAACAGCTTTGTAAGCGTATTTATAAGCTTCCTCAAACCCTTTTACCAAATCATAAGAATTTATCTCTTTTTTATCCTTGAAAGCAACTGCGAAACCTTTAAAAATTTGGCTTAAAATTACCCCAGAGTTACCTCTGGCGGAAAATAATAATGATTGACCTATTTGACTGGAAATATCAGAAATATTGCTAAATTCATCTGCCTTAATATTTTCAACTGCAATAATTGTTGATGTCATATTCGACCCTGTATCACCATCAGGAACAGGGAAAACATTCAATGCATTAATAAGATTTTGTTTGTTGCTTAAATTATAAGCACCAGACAAAATAGCGCCCAGCCATTGTTTTCCGTTAATTTTTTTCATTACTTATTCCTTTTATAAAAACACAAAGTTTTGATAATTTTATATTTTCGCTTTTTAGTTTGTAGGTTAAGATTTGGTATATTTCTTCCACTAGGTTTTTTGCATTTAAGTTTATCAAAATTATTAATCCAATAGTTACAGAAATTCCGTTTTTTTGTTTCGGCATCTTTTCCACAACTATTCCCGTATTAGCAAAATTAACCATATTTGTTTCATCCAAAGCCTTAAAATCAACTACGCCAGCAATTGAACCAATTCAGTTCTTAATATCTGTTTCTAATTTTTCTAACATTGAAACCTCTAACATTAATTTTTGATGTAACTTCTTTTTATTGGAAACATATTAGTTAGTTTAGCTACTTCTTTTTTAATAACTGTTTTTAAATTCTCGTTATTCGGATCTCTTAACAACTTATCCATTAGGTTAGCTAAAATGATAAATTCATCTTCGCCAAAACCACGAGAAGTCATGGCGGCCGATCCTAATCTAATGCCGCTAGATACTAATGGTGTTTCTGTATCGTTCGGTATTGAATTCTTATTAACGGTGATATTGCATTCTTGTAATACTCTTGATGCTTCTTTGCCAGTTAAACCATATGTACTTTTAACATCAATCATAAAAAGATGATTTGCTGTTAAACCAGAAATAACTTTCGCTCCTTTATTCATAAAAGTTTGACAAAAAACTTTTGAATTAATCAATAACTGTTTTTGATAATCAATAAATTCAGGTTGAAGCGCTTCATAAAAAGAAACAGCCTTACCGGCAATTTGATGAAACAAGGCTCCCCCTTGGCAACCAGGAAAAACTGCCTTATCGATCTTTTTAGCCAATTCTTCATCATTTGTTAGAATAATTGCACCTCTTGTCCCTCTTAGTGTTTTATGAGTTGTTGTCATAATCACATCGGCATAACCTACTGGTGATGGATGCAATTTTGCTATCACTAACCCCGAGATATGCGATATGTCTGCAAATAAATATGCACCTACTTCATCTGCAATATCTCGAAATCTATCAAATTCTACAATTTGCGAATAGGCTGAGTATCCGCATATAATCATCTTAGGTTTAACCTTTTTAGCTATTTTTAAGACTTCATCAAAGTCTATTACTCCATTTTCGTCAACCGAATAAGTATATGATTCATAAAAAATTCCGCTAAAAGAGATTTTGTAACCATGAGTCAAATGACCTCCTGAATCAAGAGAAAGACCTAATACTCTATCGCCCGGTTTTAACAAGGCCATGTAAACAGCAGCGTTAGCAACTGATCCTGAATATGGTTGAACATTTGCAAATTTAGTACCAAAGAGTTTTTTTGCCCTTTCCTGTGCTAATGTTTCAATTTGGTCAATAAATTCACAGCCTCCATAGTATCTTTTATTAGGGTATCCTTCACCATATTTATTTGTCAAACACGATCCAACAGCATTTAGTACTTGCTCAGAAACGTAATTTTCTGAGGCAATTAATTCAATATGGTCAGTTTGTCTCTTTGCTTCATTATTGATTATTTCTGCAATTTCTTTATCAATTAGCGAAATTTTCTTATACATATAATCTCCTTGGAAAGTAAATATTTTATTTTGGCTTAATTTAAAACTAATTTAGATATAAAATAAAAAACTAAACTTAATTTAGTCTAGTAATGTTCTTTTTGCTCTTTCTTCTTGTTCAAACTGTAATTTTTGTTTTTCTTTTTTCTTTTTTTCAATATGTTTAAACACAAGCAATATTGGTAACGATAAAAATGCAAGACCAACAGCTGGCATGACTCTGTAAGGCCACTCTTCAACGCCTGATGAAACTAAGAACGAAGCCATAGCAATTGCAAATGGAACTAAAAAAACGAATGAACTACTGCTATAAACCTTAAATTTAAAAACTATTAAAGAAACAACTGCAGTTTGAATAATAACAATACCAATAGCAATAGGCAAGAGCATAGACCATCTTTCCATTTTTTTTGTTATTTCAAATGCCCATCCGTCTCGGCCGAGCAAAATAAATAAAATAAATGAAGGAATTGCTACTAGGAATAAACCAGTTAAAGCTATCTTTCAAGAGCTAGATAATGCTTTTCTTTGCTTTTGAACCTCAAGTGTTCTATAGTTATTAATGTTAATTTTTTTATTTTTTCATTTTTTATTATTGGACATATTGGTACCTCAATACTAATAAAGCTTTATTTTTATTAATTTTATCAAAATTAAAAAAATATTTAACTATAAGGCTTTTTACAACAAACTTACACTTCTTTTAAAAAGTTATTTTATATGTTTTAATGATTAATTTTTATTCTTATTTTTACTCTTAAAACTTTAATAAAAATTACTAACAAACTTGTATTGTAAAATGAATAATCGTGCTTAAAATAAAATGAAAACAATTTATTAATTCATTATAAATTTATTATCAAAAATGGCTTTTATAACAACAACATTGAAAAAAATGTTTTTTGCTAATCCTTTTTAAAAATAGTTATTATAATAATTTATATTATTATTTTTAAGTCTTCATTGAAAAACGGAAAGGAAAATAATGAAATTAATTCAAGTTGAATCACATGGTTTTAAATCCTTTGCTGATAAGGTTACATTAAAATTCGACGGCGGTGTTGTTGCAATTATTGGACCAAATGGCTCAGGTAAATCAAACATTAATGATGCTATCAGATGAGTTTTAGGTGAAACTAGTTCAAAAGTTTTACGTGGTGATAATATGGAGGACGTAATTTTTGCGGGCTCAAAAACAGAAAAGGAAATGAATCGCGCAGAAGTCATACTTACTTTTGATAATCGTGATCGTGCCGCTAATATTCCCCATGATTTTTTTACAATTTCTCGTGTCTTAAATAGAGGAAAAGGTGCCAATGAGTACTATATAAATGGCGAAGTAGCAAGACAAAAGGACATTAAAGAAATTGCTATGCAAAGTGGCATTTCAAAATCATCATTAGCAATTATAGGGCAAGGAACTATTTCTGATATCGCTGAGGCAACACCAGAAAGAAGAAGAGAAATTTTTGAGGAAGCATCTGGAACATCGATGTATCGCTCAAAAAAACAAGAAGCATTGCGCAAATTAGAAAGAACGCAAGAAGCCTTAGATCAAATAGCAATTGTTGTACAGGAATTAGAAAAACAAATAAAACCTTTGCAAAAACAGGCTGAGAAAGCAAAGAAATATAAAATAATGAGCGAACAACTTAAAGAAGTTGAAGTCTCATTGTTAGTTCACGATTTTATGGCTCATTCAGAAAAGTTAGATGAACTAAACGCTAATTCAATGATTTATAGTCAAAAAAAAGAGGATCTTGAAATAAAAATCAAACTTTACAATGATATAACAAAGCAAAAAAACGATCTCATGGTTGAACTCGATGCTGCGATTATTAATCTAAATTCTCGCATTGATGAAATAAGTAGAGAAATTAATGATTTAGAAATAAGATCTGCAAGGGAATCAAAACAACGTGAAATGCTTATTAGTGGAAGTATTGAAGCAAACGTAGAGCAAAAAAGAGAAGCCCTAAAAGACGAATTAAGTAGCCTAAATACAAAAATTTCACTTTCTAAAAATTTTATTAAACAACAAAAAGAAAAAATCAACACCATTAATCAATCTATCTTAAATATTTCAGCTCAAAAAAATGACCTTAAAAGAGAACTAGATAACGACAAAGAAAAGCTACAAAAAATAAATTCAAAATTAGATTATATTCATGAAGTAAAGCAAAGCAAAAGCAATTTACAAAAAGGGACAAAAAATATTGTTGAAAACTCGCATTTATTTAAAGGATATAAGGCTCTAGTTTCAGAAATTATAAGCGTTGATGCTAAATTTGGCCTTGCTATTGAAACAATTCTAGCAGGAGCCTTACAACATATAGTTGTTGATAATTCTGAAACAGCTGTTAAGGCTATTGAATTCCTAAAAGAAAATAATGGTGGTAGAGCAACTTTCATTCCATTAGCATCCATAAATCCTAAATACGTTTCGGAACACCATATTGTTGTAGCCCAAACTCAAAAAGGATTTTTAGGTATTGCATCAGAGTTGGTTTATACTGAACGTGAGTTTGATATTTTAAGAAAATTTTTATTAGGCAATATCTTGGTTGCGGATAATATTGAAAATGCTAATAGATTATCACAGCTACTTGAAAAACGCTATATGGTTGTCACTCTCGAAGGAGACATAATTAGAGTTGGTGGTGTTTTAAGTGGGGGGCAAAAAAGCGACAACATATCAGCATTTGGCCTTGATGAGCAAATAAAAAAGATTGAATCACTGAAACCAGAACTGTTAAAAATAATTTCTGAACGACAAACAAAATTAAATGATCTAGAACAAGAAATTCAAAAATTACTTAGTTTATTCTCAAACTTAAGCCTTAATTTATCAAAACAAGAACTTATACAAAACGATGATTTGGCAAAATTTGATGAATTAAGAATTCAATATGAAAATATATCAAAAGAAAAAATAAAAGAGCTAGAGACTGTTAACATTGCATATGAAATTCAAAAACTAGTACTTGAAAGAAGCCATCTTTTAACAAACAAAACTTCTCAAAATGAATTATTACAAGTTGCTAAAAAAGAGTTTGCAGAAGCAAACGCAAAACAAAGCGCAGCTAATAATGATTTAAATAAACTCATTAGTGAAAATGCTATCCAAATAGCAGAAAAAGCAAAATCAGAAGCAGCTATTAATTATGCAAAACAAAGACTTTCAGAACAATATAATATGCTTTTTGAGACAGCAAAAGAGTTTTATATAGCAGATTTAGATTTCGAAATAGCAAGAAAAATTGTTTCTGATTTAAAAAATGATATAAAAGATCTTGGCCATGTAAGTTTAGACTCAATCGAACAACTCAAAGAAACAGAGGATAGATACGATGAAGTCAAAAAGCAAGAAAAAGATATTGTTGAAGCAAAAACAACAATTGAAGAAGTTATTAGTGAAATGGATAAGATAATAATCGAAAGAATAACTAACACCGTCGATCTTGCAAATAAGGAAATAAAGTTTGTTTTCTCAAAAATGTTCGGTGGTGGAATGGCAGAAATTAGATACACAGATCCAGAGAATCTTCTAGATAGTGGAATTGATGTTGTGGCACAGCCGCCTGGCAAATCTATCAAAAATTTAAGACTTTTTTCTGGCGGTGAGAAAGCACTTATTGCAATTTCACTATTATTCTCCCTATTAAAAGCAAAGCCATTGCCATTATGTATATTAGATGAAGTAGAAGCCGCACTTGATGAAGCAAATGTAATCCGTTTTGCAGAATTCTTACAAAATCTTAAAGAAAAAACACAATTTATCGTTATCACTCATCGCCAAGGCACAATGGAAAGGGTTGATAAACTTTATGGTGCAACAATGCAGAAAAGAGGTGTTACAACTTTCTTTAGCGTAAACCTAGCTGAAGCATCAAGATTAATTGAAAAGAATTAAATTAAAGCAATTAAAAAATGATGCAATATGGGTTTAGTATGCACAAAAATAGCAAGATAAAAAAGTAGACATTCCTCCTATGAGGGTGTCTACTTTTTCCTATGTTTTCTAATTAAATCTTAAACTTTTTGTGGTTTTTTAACTAAAACAAGTTTATATTGATTTTTCGGTACCGTAGATAATTTTTATTTATTTTTATTTTGCGTTTTAGGTGTTTTTAGAAATCCAAGATGACCAACACCTGTTCGATGAAGAAATGTATATTTTATTAAAAATTCATCTGTTTCTTTATTGTCAAACGTTATTTTGGTTAAAAGAAAAATTCCTGGTTTAGTTTGGTTTTTGTATTTATGAACTCAAGCCTTAAATTCCAAAATATAATTTTTATTTCTATCTCATCTTGTATTTTTTTCTTTTGGGTCAAAAATATTTGTAAAATGTTTATCTTTATATTGAGCATAAAAGGCAGCTTCTGTTTGTTTTTTTGTTTCAGGATTTTTTAGCATTTCAATAACTTGATCTTCAGTGTACATGGTTGTTTCTAATTTTGTTTTATCTATTTTTATTAGATTAGCACCATTTTTTAATTCATCAATAAATGTTCACAATTGTGTTAATGCAATATTGTAATCGTGCATTTTATGAATATCTAAATTTGTTGACAAGGTATAGTAAGCATCATTTTGGTTTTGTAACCAAGTTTTATATGTGATTTTTTCTCCTAATTTTTTAATAGCGTTTTTACGATATTGAATTAATTTGTCAAAATCTCCGTGAGTGATTTTTCTTTCATCTATTTGTTGCTTAGTTATAAATTTATTTTGTTGAAAAAGTGGAAATTTTTCTCCAAATTCTTTAAGATCTGCAAAACTAAATAGCAAAATGTTTAACATTCTAAAATAGTTATTGACATCTTTTTTGTCTTGTAATAATTGTCTTATCGTTCTTTTTGATGGATCAATTTGTTTATAATAGTTATTTATGCTATTTTTAATGTCATTAGCAGCGACACCGTTAGACGTAAATAAAGACTCATCATAAATATTATTCATCTTTTGTCATTCTTTATTTATATATTCTTCAAAAGTATCTAGGATTTGTTTTTGCTTTTGTTTTTCAAATGAAGATATTAAAACCTTACTATATTTTTCACTTAAATATGTTTTACTGTTATTTTTTAAAGCAAAAACTATCTCGTCCGCTAATGAGTTTAAATGTTTTTGTTTGTTTTCGTCTACCTTAATCTTATTGACATTAATATCTTTATTAAAGATATATTCTTGCCCTTCTAATGAAAAAGAAAATCTAATTCCTTTTTCCTCTTTTGAGGGGTCGTATTTTTGATATAGATATTGATTATAATAATTATTAACTATCTTTTGAATTTGTTCATTTGAAGGCTCATTATAATCAAAAATAATATCTGGAGCAATGTTTTTGAAAGCATTCTCGTCTAACTTTATAGATGGTTTATGAGGTTTTTTATCATCTGTTGAAGGATTCGTTTGTTTTTGTGAATTTTGTTTTCCTATTTGTCTATTAAAATCTTCTTCTGTAATCAATTTATCGATAGAAGGCTTATTTAATTCTTCTTTATCAAAACCTAACAGTTCAATTGATGAAGGTGTTTGGGGTGTCTTTTTTGGTTTTTGAGAATCTTGCGGATTAACTGGATTTGATGGGTTATTTGGTTTATTTGGTTCTTTTTTTGTAGCGCAAGATATTGTCATAATAGGAACTAATAATGCAGATGAAGTTCCTAAAAGAAAAAGTTTAGATTTTTTTGTCATCTTATTACTCCTTAATATAAAAAATATTTATTGTAATATTATATATATATATATATATGTTGCATTTTTATGCAATTTTGATACGTAAGACATAACAAATAAAAACAATTCATTTTTTAAAAAGATTTTAAAGTCAATAATCAATTATTAAAAATATATTCTTATCTATATTTTTGCAACAAAAACCAATATTTATTGAAGCTATTTCTATGATTTACTTTGCGTTAATATTTTTTTTAAAAAATTAATAAAAATAAAAAAGACTTGAATTTCAATAAAACTTTCAAGTCTTTTGTTTCATCAGGTTTTTTAATTTCCTTATTAATTTTTAAATTTAATAAGAAGTAACTACTTTTTTAAGGGTATATTTTTAAGGGTAATGGTGGTATAATTAAATATATATTTTTTACATTATAGAGGTATATATGTACGGTCTTGTTTTTTATCTAAAAAAAGAATTATTAATTAGAGAATATGGAGTCGGCGAGGAAAATTATAAACAAGCATACGAAGAAATAAGGGATATTTTAAGACACTATGGTTTTCACTGATTGTCAAACAGCTTTTATTTCTCGCGTTCAATAAATAATTTATTACAAATTACAAAAGCCTTACAACATATAAAAACTATTCCTTGATTTAAAAAATCACTAGTTTCGCTTCATGTTTTTAAAATGGAAGACTTATCAAACTTTACTGAATATATAATTGATGAAAAGTAAGTTTTTGACTTACTTTTTTAAATTTAAATTTTATTAAGATTTCTTTTCTAGTAAAACTAGAGTTTCAATATGTTGAGTTTGTGGAAACATATCGTAAGGCTGTACTTCTATTAATTCATATCCGAAACTTGTTATATTCTGTAGATCACGAACTAATGTTTTAGGCTCGCAACTTAAATATATTATTTTCTTAATATCAGAATCCTTAATTGATTTAATAGTTTCTGAATCTAAACCTTCTCGAGGCGGATCAAAAATCACTAGATCAATTTTTTCTTTATTTAAAATAAGCCACTTATTTGCATCATCATTTATTACTTCGATATTAGAAATTTTATTTTCTTCAATATTTTCAATAGCCATTAATGATGATTTTTTGTTTATCTCAACCGAATAAACCTTACGGCATTTATGCGCAATAAAGCAAGCGATTGTACCAACTCCACCAAAAGCATCCAAAACGTTCAATTCATTACTAGGTATTCAATCACTTATCTTTTTATATATATTATTCATAACCGTTTCGTTTATTTGATAAAAAGTATCATTAACAACATTAAACACTAATTTTCCAAGTTCATATTTTATACCATTATGATTTAGCAAATTAATCCACTTATTAGAAGTTGTATTAAAGAAAGTTACTTTATAGCTTAGATTGTCCTTTAATAAGGCTTCAAATAATTTTATATTCTCAGGACTTAAATCTTCCTTAATATGAAGAATGATTTCAATGCAACAAAATGAGCTTTTTGGCGATCTTAAAGTAATTTTAAATGGTTTAACCTGAAATATAAGATTTTTAAAATCTTTTTCAAAATCTGTTTTTGGACTAATTAGCACTTTTTTATAAAATTCCCTAATTGCAACAACCGCAAGTTCCATTTCTGTTTGCTCAACTAGATCATGGCTATATTTTTTAAAAAAACCTATTTTTGGACCTTTTTCATCATATTTTATTTGCAACGAAATTTTATTGCGGTAAAACCATTGGCAATTTGATTCAAGTATAGGTAAAACTTTTGTGTAATTTAAATTTCTTTCAAATAAATTCTTAATAATATATTGCTTAAATTTTAACTGGTTTTCATAATTAATCCCAGCTAGTGGAGTAGAACCTGTTTCATACAATAAAACTCCCGAAGGTTCCATTTTTTCTCTCAATAATGAACAAGTTCTATATTTTTTTACTTTTGCAAAACAACATTTTTTAGAGCAATATGTTATTTCGATATCAACTTCTTCGTCAGGTAGTAAATTATAAACAAATATAGGAACTTTAAAATCTCTTATTATCCCTAAACCTTCATACGAAAGGCCTAAATAAAAGGGTTTTGATTCATTTTTAACCCATTTCAATATTTGGCCTTCTTTTAGTTCGACTTTTCTGCTATAACTCATTTTTCACCTTTTTTTTACTTTCCTAAACAAAATTTATTAAACATATTATCCAATAGAGATTCGTTATCATGCTCTTTGTTTAAAATTTCTCTAAGTAGTGACCATGCTTTATTAATATCGAGTATTACAATCTCAGGGCCGAAACCTTTATCCATGCTTAAAATCGCATTATTTAATTCAATATAGCATTGCTTTAACAAACCTAATCTTCTAGTATTATAAATTAATTCCCTGTCATTATAATCAAGATTTAAATAGTTTTTTACCAAACTATTCTTTAATTCTCAAATATTTTTATTTTTTGCTGATGTTAATATATAATCAGATGAAACTTTATCATTTAATAAATCACTTTTATTCAATACTGGAATATATATTTTTCCTTTTGACATTTCTTTTATTAATTCATCTTCTTTGTTTTCTTTTTGACCTGGGTTAAATAAATGGACAATAATTTTTGCTTCTTTAATTGCATTTAATGAACGATCTATTCCAATTGATTCTATCTTATCTTGAGTTTTTCTAATTCCTGCAGTATCTATTATTTTAAAAGGAATTCCATTTATTTCATAATCGCCTTCAATAATATCTCTTGTTGTTCCTTCGATATCTGTAACAATTGCTTTTTCTTTATTTAATAATAAATTTAAAATTGAAGATTTCCCGGTATTAGGTCTTCCGACGATAGCCACTTTTATTCCATTATATACATCAGTTGCAAATTCTGATTTTTTTATTATTATTTCAATATATTGTTTTAAATTTGTTATTAACTTTAAAAGTTTTGTTTTATCCATTTGCTCAATATCATTATATTCTGAGTAGTCAATGTTTATTTCTATAATTGAAATAATATTAATTAGTTGTTCTTCTAATTTATTAATTAATTCATTATCTTTATCTTCAAATTGATTAATAGCAATTTCTGCTTGTATATTAGTTTTTGCATGTATAAGAGAATTTATTGCTTCTGCTTTTTCAAGACTAATTTTGCCATTTATGAATGCTCGTCTTGTAAACTCACCGCGAGTTGCTAATCTTGCTCCATTTGAGATTATTAAATTTAAAATTTTATTCGTAACAATTATCCCACCATGAGCATTTATTTCAATCGTATCTTCTCCTACATAGTTTTTATTACCTATAAAAAAACTAACTAATACTTCATCTATTTTTTTGTTGGTTATTGGATCTATTATAAATCCATAAGTTATTGTTTTATCTTTCCCGATTTTTCCTGTATAAATTTTTTTAATTATACTTATTGCCTCAGGTCCCGATATTCTTATAATTGATATGGCTTGATTAATATTGCCAGAAGAAATAGCTGCTATAGTATCATTATAATAATTAATATTCATAGAATTTTAATTATATTAAAATTATTCGAAAATAATTTAAAATAAAAAAGAAAAATATATGTTTATTATTTTGTTTAATTAATAATAAAAATAATGAATGTCGATAAGTCAAAAAAAATAAAAAAACCTTAATTTTAAAAGAAAAAAAGTTTTTTTAGTGTCAATTGTTTTGTTTTTTATTTGCTATTTAATAACATTTCTATTCTTTGTTACTTTATTACAAAAAAACAGAATTATTTTTTAAAAAGCATTTTGTTAATTAATGCTATACTAATATAAGCAATGTGAAAAAAATGTAAATATTTTTTGTATGTTTTTTTGATAATAAGTATTATGCTATTTATCTTAAGTTTTTCGATTATGTTGCCAATAGTTATTAAACCTTTTTACTATTATCATTTATCTAATCTGGATTACAAAAATATCAAATTTAATAATGGTGAGCTAAATTATGATCAACTTAAATTAGCATATAACGAACTTTTTGATTATTTAGTTTTATTTAAGAAATTTGGGACTGGGAAATTAGATTATTCATCTTTAGGGATGGCGCATTTCGCAGATGTCAAAAGACTGATTTTAATAGATTTTATTATTTTAGGTTTTTCTTTATTTACAATTCTTTTAGTTTTTTTAATATCAAAATTTACAAAAATAAGAATAAAAATTATTAAATCTTGTTTTATTGCTTCGACAATTTTACTAGGGGTGCTGATTATTGTTATAGGGTTGGTAATTAGTAATTATGATGTTGCTTTCCGTAAGTTTCATGAATTATTTTTTGCTGGTAAAACAAATTGAATATTTGAACCTTCAAAAGATGAAATTATTAAAATTTTACCTTCTGCTTTTTTTAAGAACAGTGCTATTTTTATAGCATCAGTAATTATTTTTTGAATTTCTCTTTTTATTTTTTTACAATTAATTTTATTTTTAAAACGAAAAAGAAAACAATCCGTTTTGTTACATTAAAAAAACCTCCTTCTTTTTTAAAATACAAGAAGGGGGGGTTAATTATCAAATTTTTACTCTTTTTTTCGGGCTTAGGAACATTTGGTCAGACTCTGATATTTTAAAAGTCTTATAAAAATCGTCAGAGTTTTGTACCTGAATGTTTGTTCTCAGTATAGCAGGAGCATGAACATCAGAAGCTAATAGTAATTTTTGAAGTTCAGGTCTTTGTTTAGATCTTCAGGTGATAGCATAATTTATGTAAAAATGTTTTGGGTTGTAATCTTTTTCGCTTTTTGCTGCTTCAAGGGCACATGATAACCCGCCTGCATCTGCGATGTTTTCGGATACTGTTAGTCTTCCGTCGCATTTACCAACTTCTGTTTTTTTATTATCAAATAATTTAACCATTTTTTCAGCTCTTTTGTTAAATTCTTTTTTATCATCTTCGGTTCACCAATTTACCATATTACCTACTTCATCAAAGTTAGCCCCATTATTATCAAAGGCATGTGATATTTCATGAGCAATAACTGCCCCTATACCACCGTAGTTTGAAGAAGAGGATTGTTTTGAACTATAAAATGGAGATTGTAAAATGCCTGCTGGGAAAACTATTTTATTACTTGAAGGGTTATAATA